>NZ_JBMERN010000054.1:0-26249 GCF_049310965.1 Loktanella sp. DJP18
CAGGTCCGGTAGCCCATCCGGATCAACTGGCTGCCCGACATCTCGTAAAGGTCGTGGATGGCATAGCGTCCTTGCTGCATGAACCAGTGTTGCAGGGGCGGATTGTAATAGGACGCCATCAGCCGCGACCAGCTTTCGAACTGGTCGGCCGGAAGCGGCGTCCCGTTCCGGCTGGGGCCGTGAAACCCGAATGTCGTTTGCGGGCTGATGCAGACATCGCTCGCACCCAGATACAGCGTGCAGGATGAATAGCAGATACGGCCGCGAATTTCGACCCGCTGGCCGTTGCGTCTCAGCATGTTCACCTCTTGCGCACGCTTGCTGACCAGCCCGCCGCGGTCATTGCCGACGACAAGCGACGGCTGGGCGGTGCCAGGCGTCGTCAGGTCCATCACGGCCAAGGTCACTGTCAAACCGAGGCATCGCAGGGTGGCGCGGAAGGTCGTCATCGGAAGTCTCCTGATCCGGGGTGGGATCAGAAGCGGCCGATGCCGTTAAGCGGCCGCTAAAAGACCGTTTTGGCATACCTTTGTGAAAAATGCAGGCGAAGCACAACGTATTGACTTGTCGTGCGTTCGGCAACTCTGACGTCGGAACTGCGCAGCATTTGCATCATTATGCCGTCAGGGATCTGCGGGGACAAAAGCCGCTCGATCCGTCAGATTTCAGGGTTCTGCGGTGCAAATCAAGATCCGGCAGTCCGGTCGCGGGCGGGCAGGGTCAATTCATGACCGGACCCGCCTGCGCCGTTTGCCGTCCTCACCGACCGACCCGCCACCGCCAAGGTTGAAACTGACCTGCGGCAAGGTCACGATGGATGACAGATGCGGAAACGGATCGGTGGCATGCGGAATCGCGTTGGCGTTGACGAAGTGCTCCTGGAACTTCGGCGCGATGGCGGTCTCGACCTTGGTGATCTGCCGCACGGTCAACGCGATCGCGCGGCGTGCGGCGACGGAACACAGCGCGATGCGCGCGCCGGTCCCGGCGGCGTTGCCGGCGGATGTCACCTTGTCCAGCGGCGCGTCGGGGATCATGCCCAGCACCATCGCGTGTTTCGGGCTGATATGCGCGCCGAAGGCTCCGGCGAGGGTGATGCGGTCCACATGATCGACGCCCATTTCGTCCATCAGCAGCCGCGCACCGGCATAAAGTGCCGATTTCGCCAGCTGAATCGCGCGGATGTCGCCCTGCGTGACCGAAATCAGCGGCCCGCCAACAGCCGTGCCGTCGTGCAGGACATAGGCATGGGTGCGCCCGGTCTCGACGCAGCGGGACGTGCCGGTCTGGTCTGCCGACCCGATCAGGCCCTTGTCGTCGACGATCCCGGCCATGCGCATCTCGGCCACCGCCTCGATGATGCCGGACCCGCAGATGCCGGTGATCTGCGGTGTGCCGAAATCGGGATCGGTGGACCACAGGTCGCTGCCGATGATCTTGAATCGCGGCTCCTTGGTCTGGGCGTCGATCTCCACCCGCTCGATGGCGCCGGGGGCGGCGCGCTGGCCGGAACTGATCTGCGCGCCCTCGAACGCCGGGCCGGTGGGCGAAGAACAGGCCAGCACGCGGGTCTTGTCGCCCAGCAGGATTTCCGCATTGGTGCCGACGTCCACGATCAGCACGAGGTCTTCGGACTTGCCGGGTTCCTCTGACAAGGCCACGGCGGCGGCATCGGCCCCGACATGGCCCGCGATGCAGGGCAGGATGAAGACCTGCGCCGCGTCGTTCATCGCCGTCAGTTCCAGGTCGCGGGCAGCCAACGCCATCGCGTCCGACGTGGCCAATGCAAATGGGGCCTGTCCCAGTTCCACCGGGTCGATCCCCAGCAGCAGGTGGTGCATGACCGGGTTGCAGACAAAGACCGCTTCCAGGATCTGTGCCGCGTCGATGCCGGCCTCGGCTGCGATGTCGACGGTCAGCGCGTTCAGCGCCGCGCGCACCGCGGCGGTCATCTCGACCTCTCCGCCGGGGTTCATCATGGCGTAGCTGACGCGGCTCATCAGGTCTTCGCCAAAGCGGATCTGCGGGTTCATCACACCGGCGCTGGCCAGCACGGTGCCGTTGCGCAGGTCGCACAGGTGCGCGGCAATGGTCGTCGATCCAAGGTCGATGGCCAGGCCGTAGATGCGCCCTTCGTGAAAGCCCGGCCAGATGTCGAGCAACTGGTGCCGGTCGTCCAGCGACCCGCGATGAAGCGCGACCGTCACCTCCCAATTGCCCTTGCGCAGCGCCTTCTGCAACTTGCGCAGCACGGGCAGGGGCGCGTGCAGGTCATCGATCTGCCACTCGGCTTTCAGCGCGGCGGCCAGCCGTTCCAGATCGCCCGAGGGTTCGTGCATGTCCGGTTCCTGCACGGGAACGAAATACAGCTTTGTCGCGGGGTCCATGATGATGTCACGGGCCGAGGCCGCTTTGCGCACGACCTGCCGGTGGACCTGACTTTCGGGCGGCACGTCGACGACGATATCGCCCTGCACGGTGGCTTGACAGCCGAGGCGGCGACCTTTCGGCAGGCCACGAATGTCATCGTAGCGCTGTTCCACGCTGTTCCATGGGCTCAAGGCACCTTCGCCGACCGTGACGCCGTGCTTGGGAAATTCACCGAAAGACGGGCTGACCTGACATTTTGAACAGATGCCGCGCCCGCCGCAGACGGAATCGAGGTCGACACCCAACTGCCGCGCCGCTGTCAGGATCGGGGTGCCGACCGGAAAGTGCCCGCGCTTGCCAGAGGGGGTGAAGATGACGAGGGGGTCGGTCATGTGTTGCGGCTTTCGGTCAATTCAGGCGCAACCTAGCGATTTCGGCACCGGGGGAAAGGGCGGTTGCGGCATGGGATGACGCAGGGGCGTCACTTCAGGATGTCGGCCCCCATGAACCACACCGCCAACGGCACGGGTGCCGTCGCCAGCATCACCGTTAGCAGGGTCCAGCCGGGCGTGAAAAGACGGCTGATCCCGGCCGCCATCAGGATGCCTCCGCCGCCGCCCAGCGCCATGTTCCCCGGCACGTTCAGCACCACGGCCAGCAGCCCGTAGCGATACCTTGTCGCCAGGGGGGCCAGCCAGCGCGGCAGTCGGTCCGACAGGCTGGCCAGTCGGTTTTCCGGCGGCTCCGTCTTGATGCGGTAGATCATCGCGCAGGCGCGGATCATGTGCAGATCGCGGAACAGTCCGTGCAGCCAGTCCAGGCTGACCCGGCGACCGACGACATAGGCCGCCAGCAACCCCAGCACCGTCGCAAGCCAGACGAAGGGCGCGATGATCGGTCCTTCCATCACCATCAGCGCGATCGCGATCTCGATCGCCGGCACGAAGGGAATGGCGATGATCGCGGCATAGGCCAGAATGGACACCACCACGAGGGTCGTCATCGCGCGGGCGCGGGCGGCGTCCTCGAGGTCGGCGATATGGCCCTGCAGCCAATCGAACAACGCTAGCCCCGCCCAGACCAGCAGGCCGATGATCGTCAGGCGCAGGATCAGGCGCGGCAACGATCTGCGGAGCGGTGGCGGTGTGACGGGAGGGACAGGCTTGTCGGGCTTCATGTCAGCGTTCTGCGGTGTTCGCAGGCGGTGTGCAAGCGCGGCACGCGCGGCACGCGCGCACAGATGCGTCAGGTTTCGCGCACCATGTCCCGGCGTTTCGCCCTTTTGCCCCCCCGCATTCCATGCAATAGCGCAGTGCCAAGTGACCACATCAGGAGAAGACCGTGATGGAGATTCGCGAGGCATTGACCTTCGACGACGTCCTGCTCGTTCCCGCAGCAAGCGCCGTCCTGCCTAGCACGGCAGACACCCGCACCCACGTGACGCAATCCATTGCGATGAACATTCCGCTGTTGTCCAGTGCGATGGACACGGTCACCGAAGGCCGAATGGCCATCGCGATGGCGCAGGCTGGAGGCATGGGGATCGTGCACAAGAACCTCGACGTCGAAGCACAGGCCCTCGAGATCCGGCAGGTGAAGCGGTTCATTTCCGGCACCGTCTACAATCCGGTCACGCTGACCCCGAACCAGACGTTGGCAGATGCGCGGTTGTTGATGGAACGTTACCGCGTGACCGGTTTTCCGGTCGTCAACGATCGGGGTCTTGTGGTCGGGATCGTCACCAACCGCGACATGCGCTTTGCCACGGACGAAAAGACTCCCGTCAGCGTGATGATGACGTCGGACAACCTCGCTATGCTGCGTGAACCCGCAGATCTGGACGAGGCGCGCAGCCTGATGCAGGCGCGCCGGATCGAAAAACTGCTGATCACCGACGGCACCGGCAAGCTGACCGGACTTCTGACACTGAAGGACAGCGAACAGGCCGTGCTGAACCCGATGGCCTGCAAGGACCATCTGGGCCGGCTGCGCGTCGGTGCCGCCACCGGTGTCGGGGATGCGGGGTTCGAACGGTCTCGGGCGCTGATCGATGCGGGCGTCGACCTGCTGGTCGTCGATACCGCCCACGGCCATTCCGAAGGTGTCGCCCGCGCCGTCGAGCGCATCAAGATGCTGTCCAACGAAGTGCAGGTCTGTGCCGGCAATGTCGCGACGGCCGAAGCGACGAAGGCGCTGATCGGGTCCGGTGCGGATGCGGTCAAGGTCGGGATCGGTCCGGGGTCGATCTGCACGACCCGCATGGTCGCGGGTGTCGGCGTGCCGCAACTGACCGCGATCATGGACTGTGCCGCGGCGGGCGGCGATGTGCCGGTCATCGCTGACGGCGGCATCAAGTTCTCGGGCGATTTCGCCAAGGCGATCGCGGCCGGCGCGTCCTGTGCAATGGTCGGCAGCATGATCGCCGGCACCGACGAGTCCCCGGGCGAGGTCATCCTCTATCAGGGCCGGTCGTTCAAATCCTATCGTGGCATGGGGTCGCTCGGTGCGATGGCTCGCGGTTCTGCCGACAGGTATTTCCAGAAGGACGCCGCCAGTGACAAGCTGGTGCCCGAAGGGATTGAAGGGCAGGTTCCCTACAAGGGCAGTGCCAGTGCCGTCGTGCATCAGCTGGTCGGCGGCCTGCGCGCCGCGATGGGTTATACCGGCTGCGCCACAGTGCCGGAGATGCGCCGCAATTGCACCTTCGTGAAGATCACCGGCGCCGGCCTGCGCGAAAGTCACGTGCACGACGTGCAGATCACGCGGGAAAGCCCGAATTACCGCGCCGGTTGATCGCTGACCCGTCGGCGACTCGACAGGGCCGGATGCGGACTAGGGTCTTGCAGAGCCATGCTGCCACGATCCGTGCCTAGGCCGTCACCTCTCGCCAGAACAGCGGGGTTACCAGCACGAGGACGGTCAGCAGTTCAAGGCGTCCCAGAAACATACCCAGAACGAGGGTCAGTTTCACTGGATCACTGAGCGACGAGAAGTTGCCGGCGGGGCCGATTATCGACCCGACGCCTGGGCCGACATTGGCAAGCGCCGTCAAGGCACCGCTGGCCGCCGTCTCCACGTCCAGGCCAAGCAGCGTCAGCATGATCGACAGGATGGCGAATGTCGTGAGATAGACCATGAAGAACGTGATGAGGCCGCCGATCACGTCAGCTTCGACGCGGTGGCCTTCGTATCGCACAGTCACGACGCGATGGGGCGAGAAAAGCGCTTGGATCTGCGCCTTGATCGACCGGCCAAGCAGCAGCCAACGCATCGCCTTGGCACCACCCGCCGTCGATCCGGTGCAGCCCCCGACGGCGGTCAGCACGAAGAACACGGTGACGGCGAACGGCCCCCAAGCCGTGTAGTCCGTCGTAGCGTAGCCCGTCGTGGTTACAACGGAAATGACGTTGAATGCGACCAGCCGCAGCGCGGTCAGCGGTGGCATGCCGGTGCGTGCGACCAGCCAGATCGTCAGCAGGACGATGACGAGCGTCAGGGTCTTGACCATCGCTGCGACCTGCTCGCTGCGGAAGGAACCACCGCGAAGCACCCGGATGTACCAGGCGAACGGCAGGGCACCCAGCAGCATGAACAGCGTGCCGGCCCATTGCAGAAACGGGCTTTGAAAGAAGCCGAACGAGGCATCATGGCCGGAAAAGCCGCCCGTCGAAAGTGTGGTCATCGCATGGGTGATCGCATCGAAACCGGTCATGCCGCCCGCCAGATAGACAAAGGCGCAGATGACGATGAGGCCAGCATAGATCTGCAGGGTCGCGGAGGCAAAGAGCGCCGCGCTCGGCAATTCCTTCTCGCCCTTGTCGGAGCTTTCGGTCCGGAAAAGCTGCATGCCGCCCACCTTCAGCAGCGGCAGGATCGCGATGCCTGTGACAATGAACCCGACACCGCCAACGGCCTGCAGCATCGCCCGCCACATGATGATACCGTGCGGTATGGCATCCAGCCCCGCCATGACGGTCGCGCCGGTCGTGGTGATGCCCGACATCGCTTCGAACAGGGCATCGGTCGGTGTCAGTGACCACACCATCAGCGGCACGGCACCCGCGACGGCGGCCATGAACCACACGGTCGAGGTCAGTAGAAACGTTTGGGCCCGCCGAAGATGGTAGTCGGAGGATGAGGAGACCAGACAAAGCAGCACCCCCGGCACGCCCACGACGGCCATCGCGAAAAAGAAGGCATGCGCGGTCGCCGGAAACAGAAGGGCGTTCAGCCCCATCAGCACCGCAAAGAAGATTAGGATCATCCCGTTGAAAAATACAACGAAGCTCATGGACCGGAAGGTGCTCTCTGATCGCGGACTCGGACGGCCCCGCTTATCATGCGGCAGATGCCGTGAACATCGCAATCAATGTGCCGCGACAACGGCGCATTTCGTGTCGTGGCTGCCATGGTCTCGTGACCTGACGGGTCGGGCGTTCTCGATAGCCGTGCCGCGTATGCCCGGACCGGAGCCACGAGCTCTCAGTTTGCCTGCCGCGCATCCGAGGCGCGGAGGGTGACCTTCCCTTCGGCCTTCCACCGGCATAGACCGGTCGCCAGGACGCCGACGCGACGGATGAGACTTGATGCGATTACGTGAAAAACATCCATGATGAGCAGATGCATCATCGATAAGAGGTCCGCATCCCTGATGTCCGGAACCCCTGCCACCCCTCACAGGTCAGCGCCGCGTCGTGACAATGCGCTCGGCATCGCCGCCCGCCCAAGGGTCTGCCCATGACGCCCGCCGCGCGGTATGCCGCCGCCATCGTCGTTCTTGACCAGATTGTCGCGGGTGCGCCGGCCGAACGTGCGCTGACGACCTGGGCGCGCACCAACCTCTTTGCCGGGTCGGGCGACAGGGCTGCAATTCGGGATCATGTCTATGACGTCCTGCGTGCGCGCCGGTCGCTGGCCATCGCCGGGGGTGGTGACGGCGGCAGGGCGCTTGTCCTTGGCCTGCTGCGACGGGACGGGATCGCACCCGACACCGTCTTCGGGGCAGGCGGTCACGCGCCGCCCGCAATGACAGAAGCAGAGCGCCGCGTGGAGGGCCATGCCGCGACCGATGCCGAAACGGCAGACCTGCCGGACTGGCTCTGGCCGATCTGGCAGGATTCGCTGGGCGACGGCGCCATGCCCGTCGCCTTGGTCCAGCAACGCCGTGCGGGTCTTCACCTGCGCGTCAACCTTTCCCGCATCAGCCGCGACGCTGCACAGGCAAAGCTGCTGAAGGACGGGATCGCCACCGTCCCGCACCCGGAGGTGGTCACAGGGCTGACCGTCCTGGATCAGCCCCGCAAGGTCGCCGGGTCGGCCACCCTGGCCGCAGGCTGGGTCGAAGTGCAGGACGCCGCCTCGCAGATCGCCTTGGCACAGCTGCCCCTGACGCCGGGGATGCGGGTGCTGGATTACTGTGCCGGGGGCGGTGGCAAGGCCCTGGGGATGGCCGATCGTCTTGCCTCACGGGTCTGGGCACACGACGTCGACCCCCGCAGGATGATCGACATTCCCGGCCGCGCCAAACGGGCCGGCGTCGAAATCGACGCGATTGCGACCGCAGAGGTCGGTGCGGTGCCGCCCTTCGATCTGGTTCTTTGCGACGCGCCCTGTTCGGGCAGCGGGACCTGGCGCCGCACGCCGGACGCCAAATGGCAACTGACGGCGGACCGTTTGCGCGATCTTAACGAGACGCAGGCAAGTGTGCTGGCACGGGGGGCCTCGCTTTGCGCAAAGGGAGGAGCCGTGGCCTACGCGACCTGCTCTGTTCTGGCATCCGAGAACGACGGCATCGTTGGAGCGTTCCTGTCCGCCCATCCCGACTGGACCCGGCAGCAAGAGCTGCGCCTGTGGCCCACGGCGTTGCACGACGGATTCTACATGGCCGTCCTGCGTCGAACCTGATACAACCTCAGGGTACTGCAAGCACATTAACCAATTGTTGACGGCTGCGGTCTAGCCTGTGGCATCTGGCAGATCTTCAGGACAGGGTGAATCATTCCGTGCGCGACGCTGATGCGAACATGACGACGCCGCAGCCACTCGCGTTCTGGTTGTTCATGGCCGGGACCGCTGCTTGTGGTCTGACAGCCCTGATGGCGGACGGACCGATGCTGCCCGGCATCGCCGCGGCGACGGCGGCGGCGCTCCTGCTGGCCGCCTGTGTCGCCCAGTTGCGCGGACACGGTCTTCTGCATGGTGTCAGGGGCCGCGGGCCGCTGGCGACGACCCCGCAGGAAGCGATCATCGCTTTACTCTCTCACGATGCCGATGTCGCCTATCTGACCGACGGCGATGGCGACATCCGGTACGCCAACCCGGTTGCGCTCGAACGGTTCGGGGATATCGCCGACGGACATCTGGCCTCTGCCTTCAGCCGCATCCTCGCCAACCCGGAGGCGGTGCTGTTTCGCCTGCAAAACCGCGCCTTGGCCACCGGGGCCGCGCGCGAAGACATCATCACCCGCTCGGGTCAGTTCCGCATGTCGCTGGTGCAGCTTGGCGACGACACGCAACTCTGGCGGCTTGACGATCTTGGCAAGGGGTCGAGGAACCTGGGCCGTGCGGCGGATCAATTGACGTTGCCGATGCTGACCGCCGGTCCGACCGACGCGATCCTTTACCTGAACGAAGCCTTTCGCAAGATCCTCGGCAGTCGTCCGAAGTCGCTGACCGACATCTTCGGGCCCGAACCGGTGGCCAGCGGCCAGCACCGCGACTTCAGAACCGTCAGTGGCCTCAGCACGATGATGCTCGGCGTCGTCGATGGGGCGGCCGGCCGCAGAGAAGTCTACCTCTTACCGCCGCCGCGCCCGGACACCGGGCGTGGCGGCCCGCCGTCTCTGGTCGCGGGCTGGAACGCGATCGAGGATCTGCCGGTCCCGTTGCTGAAGATTGCCGAGGACGGCGTGATCACCGCATCGAACCGCGAGGCGAGATCGCTGCTGGGCCTGACGACCACCCAGGAAAAGCGGGTGCAGGACGTGCTGGACGGGCTGGGCCGACCGATCACCGACTGGGTCCGCGAATCCTTGAACGGGCAGGGCGGTCACGGCAGCCAGTTCCTGCGGGGGCGCGGCGACAATCAGGAAACCTTCGTGCAGGTGACTTTGAACACCGCCGACGGACCGGAGGGGCGGCACCTGATCGCGGTCCTCAACGATGTGACAGAGCTCAAGACGCTGGAGGCGCAATTTGTCCAAAGCCAGAAGATGCAGGCGATCGGCCAACTTGCGGGGGGTGTCGCGCATGATTTCAACAATCTGCTGACCGCCATCTCGGGTCACTGCGATTTGCTGTTGCTGCGTCACGATCAAGGCGACCACGACTATGGCGACCTGATCCAGATCCACCAGAACGCCAATCGGGCCGCCAGTCTAGTCGGACAATTGCTGGCGTTTTCGCGCAAGCAGAATTTGCAGCCAGAGCGGATCGACCTGCGCGAGACCTTGTCGGACCTCACGCATCTGTTGAACCGGCTGGTCGGTGAAAAGGTCAGCCTCGTGCTGGACCATGACCCCGATCTTGCGGCGATCAAGGCCGACAAGCGGCAGCTTGAACAGGTGATGATGAACCTCGTCGTCAATGCCCGCGATGCCATGCCCCAGGGAGGCAAGATCGGGATCAAGACCGAAAACCGGATCCTGCATGCTCCTCTGGCCCGTGACCACGTGATCGTCCCTGCAGGGGAATATGTCGTGGTGCGGGTCGTCGATGAAGGCTGCGGCATCCCGGCCGACCGCCTGCACAAGATCTTCGAACCCTTCTGGACGACCAACCGACAGGGCGAGGGAACAGGGCTTGGCCTGTCGACGGTCTATGGCATCGTGAAGCAGACCGGCGGCTACATCTTTGCGCAGTCTGAAATCGGTGTCGGCACGGAATTCGAGCTGTTCTTCCCCAGCCATTCGCTGCCGGTCACCGACCGCCCCCTGATCGTGCCACCGCCCCAGGCCGAAGGCGACGGCGTCGTCCTGTTGGTCGAGGACGAGGCACCGGTGCGGGCCTTCGCGTCACGGGCGCTGCGCCTGCGCGGTTATACGGTACTCGAGGCGGACTGCGCCGAAGGTGCTCTCGAGCTTCTGTCCGATCCGGACCTGAAGGTCGATATCTTCGTCACGGACGTCATCATGCCCGGCAAGGACGGGCCGACATGGGTGCGCGAGGCGTTGACCGTTCGGCCGCAGACCAAGGTCGTCTTCGTCTCTGGCTATTCCGAAGACGCCTTTGCGGATGAAAACGAGCGGGTGCCGAATTCGGTCTTCCTGCCCAAGCCTTTCTCGCTCAGCGAACTGACCTCGACGGTGCATGACCAGCTGAATTGACGACAAGGCGGTCCGTCACCGGCAAGGCAGCAAACGCTGGTGCCGATGCGCCGACGACTAATCCGCCGCTGCAAGTGCGACGAGATGTGCCGCAGACCCTGTCAGAGCCGCATAGTCGTCTTCGACGACCGAGACGGCGAAGTTGCCCATGAAGCCTGCGAACCGTCCCTTGTCGCGGAACGCCTCGCCAAAGCCGAACTGTGTCAGATAGGGAGCAAAGGCGCGGGCGACCCCCCCGACCAGGTAGACTCCGCCGAACGGCAACTGGATCAGCGACAGATTCCCTGCAACGGTACCCAGGATGCGCGAGAAGATTCGGGCAGCTTCGACGGCGCGCGGATCGCGACCGTCGGCGAGGGAGGCCATGATCATGTGGGCGCGCTCCTCGCGATGATCACCGGCCTCCTGCCCGAGAAATGCATAGACCCGTTCCAGACCACGGCCCGATAACACGTCCTCGACTGCCGGAAAGCCGTGGGCGTTCGAGACATACTGACACAGGCGCAGTTCCTGCTCTGTCCGGATCGGCAGGTTCGCGTGGCCGCTTTCCGACGGCGTGACGAGCCGTCCGGCTTCCGTCTCGAACACGGGGGCGGCGTTGAAACCGGTTCCGACACCGATCACCATCTTGGCGGCGTGTTCGTTGCCCTCTGCCCCCGTCAGGATCGGCAGGATGTTTTCAGGGGCAATGAACCCCAGAGCGTGACCCTGAGCCTGCAGGTCGTTCAGGATCGCGACGGTTTCCGATTTCGACGCCCGCGCCAGGGTGTCCTTGTCGATCACCCAATCGAGGTTCGTCATCGAGGCGCGTCCGTCGCGCACTGGTCCCGCGACGGCGACGCAGGCCGCGTAGGGATCGATGCCACCGGAGTCCTGATCATATTGCCGGATCACGCTTTCCAGCCCCGGAAAATCCGCATTCTGATAACGCCGCACCGTATCGGCCAGCACGGTGCGCCCTTCTGCCAAGGCGATCCGGGTATTGGTGCCGCCGATGTCGGCCACAAGATTGTAGGAATTCGCGGCGGGCAGGGTCATGTGTCGTTCTTTCGCGGGGCAATGGCAGATTTGAGGGCGTGATAAGAGGCTTTCGGTGTCCGGTCCAGCGTGTCGAAATCGACATGGACCAGACCGAAACGCTTCTCGTAACCGAAGGCCCATTCATAATTGTCGAGGAGCGACCAGTAGAAGAAGCCCTGCAAGTTCACCCCGTCCGAAATGGCGTCATGCATCGCCTGCAGGTGTTGGTCGATGAAGGCGATGCGGGCGTTGTCGTCGCTGTCGACCGTATCGGGCCAGGCCATGCCGTTTTCGGTGACGAAGACGGGCAGGTCGCCGACATAGTCGCGCGCAAGGCGGGTCAAGGTGCGGTGCAGACCCTCCGGGTAGATTTCCCAGCCCATCTGCGTCTTGTCGCGCGGACCCGTGACTGGTCTTGTCGAAGGCCAAGGGGCATCGGGATCGGCGACGACCAGACCGCGCGTGTAGTAGTTCACACCCAGAAAATCGATTGGCTGACTGATCTCTGTCATGTCGTCCTGCCAGCCTCGGGGCAGGTGAGGCCCGAAGCCGGCAAGCCCTTCCTCCGGGTAGCTGCCCTTGGTGATCGCCTCGATGAACCAGCGGTTGTGGGTGGCGTCCTGCGTCGCGGCCGCCTTGGCATCAGTGGCGCTGTCGCTGGCCGCTTCCGTCGCCTCGAAATTCAGGACGATGCCGCAATTCTGCATCCCCATGTCGCGCAAGCGGGTCATGGTACGACCGTGGGCCTTGTTGACATGGTGCATGGCGCGGGCGGCGGCGCGGATGTCGCGCAGGCCGGGGGCATGATGGCCAAGGAAATGCGACAGGTAGGCCACGCACCAGCTTTCGTTCAGGGTCGCGATGGAATGCACCCGGTCGCCGATGCGGTCCGTGATGACCTCGGCAAAATCGGCCATCCAGTCGGCGACATCCGGGTTTGTCCAACCGCCAAGGTCTGCCAGCGCCGATGGCATCTCCCAGTGATACAGCGTCTGGAACGGTTTCAGTCCGCGTGCCAGACAGCCGTCGACAATGCGCTCGTAAAAATCGAGGCCCTGCTGGTTCACCTGTCCTCGCCCTTCGGGAATGACCCGCGCCCAGCTCGTGGAAAAGCGGTAGGCATCCATGCCGGCATCGCGCAGAAGGTCGAGGTCGGTTTCCCACCTGTGGTAGTGGTCGCAGGCGACGGCCCCGTCCTCGGCCCGCACGACATTGCCGGGGCCTTTGGCGAAGGTGTCCCAATGCGTGGGCCCGCACCCGCCGAAGGACGATCCTTCGATCTGGTAGGCGGCGGTTGCCGCGCCAAACAGGAATCCCTGCGGGAAATCGGTGCGGTTCAGTTTCACGGCGGCCCCCTCCGGATGGTCAGACCCAATCAGTCGCCCACCCATGCCCGAATGACAAGTCCGTCGGGCGAGGGCCGTTGTGTTCGGCAGTACCCGTTGCTAGCAAATGACGAAGCCTTAGTGCCAAGGAAAAATCAGATGATCCCTTCCAAGATCGACAACGTGGCCAATCCCGACTGGTGGCGCGGGGCGATCATCTACCAGATCTATCCGCGCAGCTATCAGGACAGCAACGGCGACGGGATCGGCGATCTTCTGGGCATCGTCAGCCGGATTCCCTACATTGCCTCGTTGGGGGTGGACGCGATCTGGATTTCGCCGTTCTTCACCTCTCCGATGAAGGATTTCGGCTACGACGTCAGCGACTACTGCGACGTGGACCCGATGTTCGGCACGCTGGCGGATTTCGATGCCGTGGTGGATACGGCGCACCGGTTCGGCATCCGCGTGATGATCGACCTGGTGCTGAGCCACACCAGCGACCAGCATCCCTGGTTCCGGGAAAGCGTGCAAAGCCGCGAGAACCCCAAGGCTGACTGGTTTGTCTGGGCCGATCCCAAGCCAGATGGCACGCCGCCGAACAACTGGTTGTCGATCTTCGGCGGCAGTGGCTGGCAATGGTCGCCCCGGCGCGAGCAGTATTATCAGCACAATTTTCTGACCAGTCAGCCGGACCTGAATTTTCACAACATGGAAGTCCACGAAGCCCTGCTCGACGTGGCGACCTTCTGGCTGCACCGGGGTGTCGACGGCTTCCGCCTCGATACCATCAATTTCTACACATGCGACAAGGACTTGCGTGACAATCCCGGCCTGCCGAAAGATCTGCGCAACGCGACTATCGCGCCGGCAGTGAATCCCTACAACCATCAGGAACACATCTACGATAAGAACCGTCCGGAAAACCTTGAATTCCTGCGGAAATTGCGCGCCGTGATGCAGCCCTACGGCGCCGCCGCCGTGGGCGAAGTCGGTGACGCGCAGCGCGGGCTGGAGATCATGGGCGAATACACCCGTGGCGACGACCTGATGCAGATGTGCTATGCTTTCGAGTTCCTGTCCGACACGCAACCCACCGCCGCCCGCATCGTAAAGGTCATGCAGGACGTCGACCGCGTGGCCAGCGACGGCTGGGCCTGCTGGGCGTTTTCCAACCACGACGTGATGCGCCATGCCACCCGCTGGAACCTGTCCACCGGCGCGCAACGCATGTTCATCACGCTGATCATGGCGCTGCGCGGATCGGTCTGCATCTATCAAGGCGAAGAGCTCGGCCTGCCCGAAGCGCAACTGCGGTTCGAGGATCTGCAGGACCCTTATGGCATCGAATTCTGGCCGGAGTTCAAAGGCCGCGACGGTTGCCGCACGCCCATGGTCTGGGATGCAGAGGCGCAGAACGCGGGCTTCTCCAGTGCCGCCCGAACCTGGCTGCCGATAGGTGAGGCGCACCGCGAGCTTGCGGTGACGGCGCAGGAAACCGACCCCAGCGCCCTGCTGCATCATTACCGCAAGGCGATCCATTTCCGGCACAACCACGCCGCCCTGCGTGTCGGCAGCCACGACGGACTGAAATCCGACGGCGACGTCATCTATTTCACGCGTGAAACGGAAGGCGAGAAGCTGTTCTGCGTCTTCAACGTGTCCGACAGCCCCAGCAGCTTTCAGATGCCGAACGGCGACTGGCGATCCATCGGCCAGGAATTGGGAAGTGCCACGATCAACGTGGACGGCTGGCTGCACCTTGGCCCGTGGCAGGCCTGCGTGGCGCTGGACAGGGCATATTAGCATGGACCTTGCCGAAAATTCGCTCAAGACGCGGCTTCAGGCCGGCGAGGTGCTGACCGGCATCTGGTTGTCTAGCGCGTCGTCCCTGATGGCGGAACTGGCCGGGCGCGCCGGTTTCGATTGGTGCCTGATCGACGGCGAACACAGCCCGCAAAGCCTGCCCGACATGTTCCCCTTGTTGCAGGCGCTGGCGGCGACGCCGACGCCGGCCGTGGTCCGCATCCCGGCAGCCGAGGACTGGATGGTCAAGCAGGCGCTTGACCTTGGCGCACACGCCGTGCTGGTGCCGCTGGTGCATGACGCGGACACCGCGCGGCGCATGGCCAGCGCGATGCGCTATCCGCCCGACGGCCATCGTGGCATGGGGGCTGCGATGGCGCGGGCCTCGGGCTTTGGCGCGGTCACGTCCTATGTGCATCAGGCGAACCGGAACGCCTGCCTGATCGTGCAGGCAGAGAGTCGCGCCGCGCTGGACAATATCGACGAGATTGCCGCTATTCCCGGTGTCGACGGCGTATTCATCGGCCCGGCGGACCTGTCGGCGGACCTGGGCTTCGTGGGCCAGCCAGAGCATCCTTTGGTCGATGCCGCCATCGACCACATCATCGCGCGGACCAAAGCGGCGGGAAAGTTTGCAGGGATACTGACCTTCAATCCCGACCGCATAGCGAAATATCGGGACATGGGCGTGGAGTTTCTTGGCGTTGGCGGCGATGTCGCCATCATGGGCAAGGCCCTGCGGGCCCTGGCACTTCAGGCGAAGGGATAGGCCGTCGCGGGTCACAATGACCGTGACCCGCAGTCGATGCCGTTCGTTCAGTTCCGCTTGCGGCGTCCTGTCCGGGCGCGGCCTTCGCCGGGGGCGACCACGGCGCGGTTGAACCTGATCCATTCGCCGCCGGACGGATCGTTGTCGGTCAGGAAGTTGGCGGCGCGGATCGCCTCCATCTCGGACCCGGCGCGCGGCAGTGTGGACCCGAGGCCGGTCAACTGACAGAACAGTTCCATGTCGATATCGTCGGGGATGACGATGCCGGCCGCGGCCAGTTCGGCCTTCTTCGCCTCGATCTTGGCGGCCGTCACCGGCAGCGCGACCGGGTTCATGATGGCAGAGGTCATGCCAGTCGCCATCGCCATCGGCAGGAAGGCGTTGTTGATGCCGTGCCGGTTCGGCAGGCCAAAGCTGATGTTCGATGCGCCGCAGGTCGTGTTCACGCCCAGCTCGTCGCGCAGGCGACGCACAAGGGTAAAGACCTGAAGGCCGGCGGTCCCCATCGCACCGATCGGCATGACCAGCGGATCGACCACGATGTCATGCGCCGGGATGCCGAAGTCGGCGGCGCGTTCGACGATCTTCTTTGCGACCGCGAACCGCACGTCCGGGTCCTCGGAAATCCCGGTGTCGTCGTTGGAAATCGCCACGACCGGCACGTTGTATTTCTTGACCAGCGGCAGAACCAGTTCCATCCGCTCTTCCTCTCCGGTGACGGAGTTCAGCAGCGGGCGACCTTCGCAGGCGGCCAGACCGGCCTCCAGCGCGCCGGGGACAGAGCTGTCGATGCACAAGGGCACATCGACGACGGCCTGCACGCGGCGGATCAGTTCCGGCATCAGCATCGGCTCGACAAAGTTGTTGTCCGCATAGCGCGGGTCTTCGGCCATCTTGTTGGTAAAGACGGCACCCGAGTTGATATCCAGCACCGTCGCACCTGCGGCGACCTGTGCGATGGCGTCGGCCTCGACCCGGCTGAAATCACCCCGTTCCAGTTCGGCGGCCAGAATCTTGCGCCCCGTGGGGTTGATGCGTTCACCGATCACGCAGAACGGCTGGTCAAAGCCGATGATGGCGGTGCGGGTCTTGGATTCGACGATGGTGCGGGTCATGCAGGTTCCTTTTGCGGGTTGGCGGGGCGGGCAGAGTCGCCGCCGTGATCCATCGCCCACTGAGCGTTGGTCTTGATCCCGCCTAGCGGGAAGAAATGGACGTTGGTCACGTTAAAGCCGGGGTTGGCGGCCTTGTGGGCGGCCAGCGCACCGATCACCTCGTCGGGTTCATAGGGCAGCAGCAGCTTGGTCACGTCCATCGCGCGGCGTTGCAGGACGCGCAGCGAAGGGCCGACGCCGCAGGCCATCGCGAACTTGATCATGGTCTGCAATTTGGCGGGTCCGGCGATGCCGATGTGGATGGGCAGGGTGATGCCCGCCGCCTTCAGGGCGTCGGCCCAGGCGATGATCGGCTCCGCCTCGAAACAGAACTGGGTCGCCAGCGCCATCTGCGCATCCGTCGTGTCACTGAACCGTTGTTTCCAGCGCAGGGCATCGCTGACGTTGGTGTCCGATCCATCCGGGTCGATGTCGCGGTTGCCTTCCGGGTGGCCCGCGACGTGCAGGCGGTTGAACCCGGCGAAGGCCCCGGATTCCAGCAACTGCATCGAATTCTCGAAGTCGCCGTGGGGCAGGGTGACGCCACCGGCCAGCAACAGCCCCTGATCGACGCCGGCCTCGCCCCGGTAGCGGGCGATCCAGTCCGTCAGGATCGCGCGGTCCTTGATGATCCGTGCCGGAAAGTGCGGCATGACCTGATAGCCATCCATCGCCAGCCGTTTCGCCGTCGCCACCATGTCGTCGATCGGGGTGCCATCGATATGCGCAATGTAGACGCGGGTGCCGGCGGGCAGCAGCGACTGGAAGTCGACGATCTTCTCTGCCGTGCGCGGCATCACCTCGATCGAGTAGTCCTTGAGGAACGCGGCCACCTGTGCATCCGGTGCTGCGGCAGAAGCGGGCTTTCTCTTCAGGAAGGGCATGAGCGACACGAGAGTCTCCTTCAGGCGGTGGGGCAAACGGTGCGGCGGGGTCGGCGTCTGGATCACGACCAGCCGTCGTTTTCGATCAGACTCCGCAGGCGGTCGGGGCTATATTCGCGGTCAAGGCGCGCGGCCTCGGCGCTGGCAACGGCGGTATCCTCGCCATCCAGCGGATAGGGATCGCCACGACGCATGCCGGCCAGATATTCTTCTGTGCCGGCGGCCCCGGATTTCATCGCGGCGCGGTCGATGGCCTGTTCGAAGCGTTCGGGCAATTGAATCTTGGCCGCCTTGCGGCCGCGGCCCACCATGACCTGGGCCGGCATGTCGCGCCAGTAGATGATCGTCACGTCGGGCATGGATTGCGTCCTTTGCGGCTGACCCGCTTCTAGCATCGCGCCTTGGCGGTCGATGTCGGTTTTCGACATCTTGCGGTGTTTGCGCGACGGGTATCGCGCGGCGCGGTCGCGAAGGCCAGAGCCGTCCGGCCCCGAATTCCGCATGATGAACGTGAAGGGACCTCATGACGCAAGGCCGCGCTTGCAAGCGGGTGCGCGACGGCATAGCGTGAAGGCAACTCGAAATGGAGGGCGTGACGATGGCGCCCAAGCGTCCCCTTGGTGCGGGCGCGTTCCCGATTGCGGTCGATTCCCCCGCGCCACAGCCCCCCGATCCGGCCACGCTCTATGCGGCCCTCGATCTGGGGACAAATTCGTGCCGCATGCTGATTGCCCAGCCAAAGGGCAGCCAGTTTCATGTGGTCGACAGCTTTTCCAAATCTGTCCAACTGGGACAGGGTCTGGAAAGTACGGGCAAGCTCAGCCGCGCGTCCATGAACCGGACGATCGCTGCCATGCGCATCTGCAAGCAGAAGCTGGAGCGTCACAAGGTGACGCACATGCGCCTTGTCGCGACCGAAGCCTGTCGGCGTGCGCGCAACGGCGCGAATTTCGTGGCGCAGGTCCGCCGCGAGACGGGTCTGAAGCTCGAAATCATCAAGCCCGAGGAAGAGGCGCGGCTTGCCGTCATCTCTTGCGCGCCGCTGGTCAGTACCAAGACCGAGCAATTGCTGGTCGTCGATATCGGTGGCGGCTCGACCGAGCTTGTGTGGATCGACCTGAGCCATGTGCCGTCCCGCGAACGTCCCCGCGCGATCATGCGGCTGCACGCAGGTTTTACCGCCGATCCGGGGCCGTTCGCGGCAGCGAAGGTCGTGGACTGGATCTCGGTGCCACTAGGCGTCGCCACCCTGCGCGACCAGTTCGCGGACGTGGAAGACGACGCCGCGCGGTTCGCGTTGATGAGCTGGTTCTTCGAGGAGAACCTTGCCAATTTCTCGCCCTATTCGGCCGAGCAGGCGCGCGAGGGGTTCCAGATCATCGGCACCAGCGGCACCGTGACGACGGTCGCCGCGTCGCATCTGGGGCTGAAGCGCTATGATCGCACCAAGGTTGACGGGCTGCGCATGACCTCCGACCAGATCGACACGGTCATCCGCAACTACCTGACGATGGGCCCATTGGGGCGGCGCAGCGACCCGCGGATCGGGCGGGACCGGCAGGCGCTGATCATGTCGGGGGCCGCGATCCTGCAGGCGCTGATGCGGCTTTGGCCCACTGATCGGCTGTCCGTGGCAGACCGCGGCCTGCGCGAGGGGTTGCTTTATGCGCAGATGTCGGCAGATGGGGTCCTCGAAGACGCGCCGTATTGAGCGAGACGTTTCGGCGAAACGACCCGATCCTGCGGTGACGTAATGTGAGAAGAACGGAACATGGTGAAGAAACCGACCAAGAACACCTCTGGCCGCGGCCAGCGGGACCTGACCGTCAAGGTCAAGACGGCGCGCGGCCGGTCCCTGTCGTCGACCCGCTGGTTGCAGCGTCAGCTGAATGACCCCTATGTGAAGAAGGCCAAGGCCGAAGGCTATCGCGGGCGGGCGGCGTTCAAGATACTGGAGCTTGACGACAAGTATCGGTTCCTCGTCCCCGGTGCGCGGGTGGTCGATCTGGGCTGCGCCCCCGGCGGCTGGTGTCAGGTTGCGGTCAAGCGTATCAACGCAATGGGGGACCGTCCGTCCAAGGCACAGGGCCGCGTGCTGGGCGTGGATGTTCAAGAGGTCGAGCCGATCGCCGGGGCGGAGATCCACCAGCTTGATTTCCTGTCCGACGACGCAGACAAGTTGGTGATGTCATGGCTGGACGGTCCGGCCGACGTCGTGATGTCTGACATGGCGGCCTCGTCATCGGGGCACAAGCAGACCGATCACCTCAAGATCATCGCCCTGTGCGAGGCGGCCGCAGAATTCGCCTTCGACGTGTTGACCCCCGGCGGCACCTTTGTCGCCAAGGTGCTGGCGGGCGGGGCAGAGGGCAATTTGCAAAAGCTGCTGAAAGCCCGGTTCGAAAAGGTCGCCAACGTCAAGCCGCCGTCGTCACGGGCCGACAGTTCCGAAAAGTTCGTCGTGGCAACCGGGTTCAAGGGGCCGCTTTTGGCCACCGATCAGGACTGACGCGCGGTCTCCCACACGGCGAATTCCGCGGCACGCCTGTCGCGCAGCTTCGCCTCGACCTGCGGTAAAAGCCGCGTCTCGCGCAGGGGCGAGACGTTGAGGCGGGGCAGGGTCAGCGTCACATCCAGCCGGTCTTGCAGGAAGGCGATCAGGCGGTCCTGGCGGTCGTAGGCAAAGAGGTAGTTTACCGCGATCTGGCCGTCACCGTCGCAGACGAATTTTGCCTGACTGCCGACATTGGCAAAGGGCTCTGGCTTGCCCTTCACGTACTCCAACACGAAATCATCGAAACTGATGTTTTTCGTGCTGTTGGGATGCCCGTCGAGGTCGGTGCGCGCCCGGTAGCGATACCAGCTGCCCAGCCAGTCGATCGGATCGCGCACCACGGCCAGGGTCTCCGGGTCCTGGCCGCCCGCCTGCACGAAGAACGGTTTCAGGAATCTGCGGTAGCGGTAGATCGGCGCATGCTTGATCGTCGGCGGGTCGCGTAGCACCATCGCCGCCTTGGGGGCCAGCGCACCTTCGAGGGCTGTCGTGCCGGTCTTTGGGACCGCCAGAATGACCAGATTTTCCTTCCAGAAGACAAGCATCAGGGCCCCGGTCACGAATATGCAGCCGCACCATAGGCCATGCACGAATTTTTAACCACTGCGGGCGCACCATAAAGTTGGTTAAGAAACAGGTTGAAATGTTCCTGCTTTGATCTCATATGTAGAACAAGAACAGAGCAAGAACGAATTGCGGCGATTGCGGCACCCCCACCGGGCATGACATAAGGACGCGACTGACATGGCAACGGCAGAACTTCTGACTATGACTGACAAGAAAACCGCGGAAAAGCAGAAGGCGCTGGAAAGCGCACTTGCGCAGATTGAACGCCAGTTCGGCAAGGGGTCGATCATGACCCTTGGCGGACAGAATCAGATGCGCGACATCGAGGCGACGAGCACCGGATCGCTGGGGTTGGACATCGCGCTTGGCATCGGCGGTCTGCCCAAGGGCCGCATCATCGAAATTTATGGCCCGGAATCGTCCGGCAAGACGACCCTGACCCTGCATTCCATCGCGGAAGAGCAGAAGAAGGGCGGCGTCTGCGCCTTTGTGGACGCGGAACATGCCTTCGATCCCAGCTATGCGAAAAAGTTGGGCGTGAACCTGGATGAATTGTTGATTTCTCAGCCCGACACCGGCGAACAGGCGCTGGAGATCGTGGATACGCTGGTGCGGTCCGGTGCCGTCAACCTTGTGGTCATCGATTCTGTCGCGGCGCTGACGCCGAAGTCGGAAATCGAAGGCGACATGGGCGACAGTTCTGTCGGCGTCCACGCCCGCCTGATGTCGCAGGCCATGCGCAAGCTGACCGGTTCGATCAACCGCTCTGGCTGCATGGTGATCTTCATCAACCAGATCCGCATGAAGATCGGCGTCATGTTCGGCTCTCCCGAGACGACAACGGGCGGCAACGCGCTGAAGTTCTACGCATCGGTGCGTCTGGACATCCGCCGCATCGGGTCGATCAAGGACCGGGATGAAGTCGTGGGCAACCAGACCCGCGTGAAGGTCGTCAAGAACAAGGTGGCACCGCCGTTCAAGCAAGTCGAATTCGACATCATGTATGGCGAAGGCATCTCCAAGACCGGCGAGTTGCTGGACCTGGGCGTGAAGGCCGGCGTGGTCGAAAAATCGGGGGCCTGGTTCAGCTATGGCGACGAACGCATGGGCCAGGGGCGCGAGAATTCCAAGCAGTTCCTGAAGGATAATCCCGCCACCGCGCTGGAGATCGAGGACAAGATCCGTGCTGCGCATGGGCTGGACTTCGCAATGTCGGACGGCGACGCGACCCCCGACGACGATCTGGTCGAGATGTAAGCGACGGTGAGGGGCGTCACCAGAAACGCCTGACACGTTGGACGACGTGGATAATATCCGGAAAAGGGTGCGGCGCAGGCCGCGCCCTTTTTCGTTATGGCTTTACGCTCCGGCACCGCCCGGTTATTTCAACGGCAACCCAAGCTGACAGGCGCTGACATGACATCCCTTTCCGACATCCGCTCGACCTTTCTGAATTTCTACGGGCGCAACGGACATGAGGTTGTCGCCTCCAGCCCGCTGGTCCCGCGCAACGACCCCACGCTGATGTTCGCCAATTCCGGCATGGTGCAGTTCAAGAACCTGTTCACCGGGGTCGAGACGCGGGACTACAACCGTGCCACGACGGCGCAGAAATGCGTCCGCGCGGGCGGCAAGCACAACGATCTGGACAACGTCGGCTATACGGCGCGGCACCATACCTTTTTCGAGATGCTGGGGAATTTCAGCTTTGGCGATTACTTCAAGGACGACGCCATCGCCTTTGCGTGGGAATTGCTGACCCGCGATTTCGGCCTGAACAAGGACAAGCTGCTGGTCACGGTCTATCACACCGACGACGAGGCTGCGGCGATCTGGAAAAAAGTCGCCGGGCTGACCGACGACCGGATCATCCGCGTCCCGACCGACGACAACTTCTGGCGGATGGGACCGACCGGGCCCTGCGGTCCCTGCACAGAGATCTTCTACGATCACGGCGACAAGATCTGGGGCGGCCCTCCGGGTTCGGCGGATGAGGACGGCGATCGGTTCATCGAGATATGGAACCTCGTCTTCATGCAGAACGAGCAGTTCGAAGACGGCACCATGCGCCCCCTCGACATGCAGTCGATCGACACCGGCATGGGGCTGGAGCGGATCGGCGCGCTATTGCAGGGCAAGCACGACAACTACGACACGGATCTCATGCGGTCGCTGATCGAGGCGTCGGCCCATGCGACAAACAGCGATCCCGATGGTCCCGGTAAGGTGCATCACCGCGTCATCGCGGATCACCTGCGCGCGACGTCCTTCCTGATTGCCGATGGCGTGATGCCGTCCAACGACGGGCGCGGCTATGTGCTGCGCCGGATTATGCGGCGCGCGATGCGTCATGCGCACCAGCTGGGCGCGCAGGACCCGCTGATGCACCGTCTGGTGCCTGCGCTGGTGCAGGAAATGGGGGCTGCCTATCCCGAACTGGGGCAGGCGCGCACCCTGATTGAAGAGACGCTGAAGAACGAGGAAGTGCGCTTTCGCCAGACCCTCGACCGTGGCCTGCGGCTGCTGGACGACGAAGTCTCGCGCCTTGGCGAGGGCGAGAACCTGCCCGGCGAGGCGGCGTTCAAGCTTTACGATACCTACGGCTTTCCGCTCGACCTGACGCAGGATGCGCTGCGTGAAAAGGGGCGCGGGGTGAACACCGAAGGTTTCGATTCGGCGATGGCCGCGCAGAAGGCCAAGGCACGCGCCGCCTGGTCCGGCACGGGAGAGGCCGCAGATGCTTCTGTCTGGTATGATCTGGCCGAGACGAAGGGCCTGACCGACTTCCTCGGTTACGACACGCTGACCGCCGAAGGGCAGATTCAGGCGCTGGTTGTCGATGGCGCACCCACTGATACCGCCAAGGGTGCCGTGCAGATCGTGTTGAATCAGACGCCGTTCTATGCGGAATCGGGTGGCCAGGTCGGTGATACGGGCACGATCCGCACCGACACCGGGATGGCGCGGATCACCGACACAAAAAAGGTCGCCGGCGTCTTCATCCACATCGGCGAAGTCACGATGGGCGAGATCAGCCGCGGCCAGGGCGCGCAACTGACCGTGGACATGGACCGCCGCGATGCGGTGCAGGCCAACCACTCGGCCACGCACCTGCTGAACGAGGCGCTGCGCGAGACGCTGGGCGACCACATCGCGCAGCGCGGATCGCTGAACGCCGCAGACCGGCTGCGCTTCGATTTCAGCCACAACGCGGCCGTGAGCACTTCGGATATGCAGGCTGTGGAACAGGCGGTCAACGCGATGATCCGCCAGAACACCACCGTCGAGACGCGGATCATGACGCCTGACGATGCCCGCGGCCTGGGCGCGCAGGCGCTTTTCGGCGAAAAATACGGCGACGAGGTGCGCGTCGTGTCGATGGGACGCAAGCCCGGGTCCGGCAAGGGCGTCGATAAGCAGACTTATTCGCTGGAACTTTGTGGCGGCACGCATGTGCGGCAGCTGGGCCAGATCGGTGCTTTCGTGCTGCTGGGCGATAGTGCGTCCAGCGCCGGTGTGCGCCGGATCGAGGCGCTAACCGGGCAGGCGGCGCTGGACTACCTGCGCGCGCAGGACGTGACGCTGGCGCAGGTCGCCGCGACGTTGAAGGCACCGGTGGCCGAAGTTGCGGACCGGGTGCGCAGTCTGATGGACGAACGCCGCGCGCTGGCCAACGAGGTGGCGCAACTGCGTCGCGATTTGGCGATGGGTGGCGGAAAGGCTGAATCGCTTGCCGAGCAAGTCAATGGCATCGCCTTTCAAGGACAGCTCATGCAGGGCGTGACCGGCCGCGATCTACCCGCCCTGATCGACGAAATGAAGGCGAAGATGGGCAGTGGCGCGGTCGTGCTGATCACGGAATCGGGTGGCAAGGCAGCCGTTGCGGCGGGCGTGACGGCTGATCTGACTGGCAAATTGTCGGCGGTCGACCTGCTGCGGGCAGCGGTGGCCGAACTCGGCGGCAAGGGTGGCGGTGGCCGGCCCGACATGGCGCAGGGCGGCGGCGCGTCCGTCGACAATGCCGATGCCGCGATAGCCGCGGCGAAACGGATCGTGGAGGCGATGCAATGAAGACGGCACTTTGGGTCGCGCATGTTCATGTGACGGACGCGGACGCCTATGCGAAATACGCGGCACTTGCGACGGGGGCCATCGCGGACCATGGCGGCGTCTTTCTTGCACGCGGCGGGGCTTATGAAACGCTGGAAGGCCCGGACCGCTCCCGCAACGTCGTCGCACGATTCCCCTCGATGCAGGCGGCGCACGATTGCTATTACTCCGACGCCTACCAGGAGGCGCTGAGTTACGCCAAGGGTGCCGCCCAGCGCGAATTGAGCATCATCGAAGAGCTTTGAGAGGCGCGGATATCTTGGGTCTGGGGCCCGGTGATTGGCACTGGGGCGAATCGCTGACGGCGCTGTTGTCCCAAACCTGTCGCGTATAATCGGAAAAGGGGGGCAGCCCCCCGTCGCCTGGACGACCTCCCCCCGGAATATTTGACATCCCATAAAGACCCGATGGGTGACACCTATGCCAAGATTATGACATCCTTTGGTTTTCTTAGTTTCATGCTTGGCCAAACGACAATAGGTGTCAGTGACAAAGAATTGACAAGAAAATAGGGGGTGTAGGTGACATGCGGATGGGCGCTTAGTTCCATGCGGTGGGGCAATTTCTGTCATTCCTATTCATCGGGGAACCCGAATGCCAAACGCACCACAAAAAAGATTTTAGATGCTGCTCGACGAGCAGGAACTGATGGACGAATTGATCCGTGGTGCCAAGCGCATCGTCAAGGCTGCCCCGGTCGCTGCACGGAACTTCGGCGGCGAGGTGATCGACATCGTGATGGCCCCTCGAGGCTATGTCTGCGGCCATGCTGACGGTTCAGATCGAGGTCAGTGAAGCGAACTAGCTGAACAGAGGATTGCTCTGCACGACGGCCACCTCGGGAGAGTAGCTGTTGCGCAGGGCCGCCATGTAGGGGCTGGCTGCGCTGCTGACGGCAGCGCGGCGTTCCTGCTCCCGGCCGCTGGACTTGGTGGCGGTGTCGTCGCCCACGATCTTGGCCGCTGCATCCGCTGCCTCCCGATCACCCGCCGACAGATCGCCCATGACCGCTGACGCATAGGCGTTTGTCAGGTCGGGCTTGCCCTCCCCATCCGTAGCGCCTGTGCTGCTGGCCGTGTTGCCAGAGGGGGTGAAGCTCGTCTTGTTGTATTTGGCCCGCCAGACGCCGGAGAGGTCCGCTGCGGTGGCTGTCCGGGGGTCCACGCCGCTGCCCCGTGGCAGGTTGAGGCGCACGGCTTCGAGGCCCACGAGGTCGGCCGCGTTGGCGTTGGGATCGCGCAGCAACTTCCGCGCCCCACCAAGGCCCTGCTGGTGGGCCAGGTATAGTTCCCAGCCTTCCGGCTCACGTCCGAGTGTTTCGATGAGGCCCTTGCGGTTGTCGCGCAAGATCGTGTCCCAATGCTTG
>NZ_JBMERN010000055.1:0-26247 GCF_049310965.1 Loktanella sp. DJP18
ACCTGTCGCTGCTCGGCGTGCGCCTGACCCCCGGCGAGACGTTGACCAACGATGAAGTCGAAGAGATCAAGCGCATCATGAACGACGAATCGAACCTGGCGCTGAAAACCTCGCGCATCCAGATCATCGCCGATGGCGACGACGGCGTTGGCATCGATACCGATATCGACGACTGACCGGCACGCTGAAAGATGCGTTGAAAATTGAAAAGGCCCGCCGAACCGGCGGGCCTTTTGCATAAGCAAACGACGGGCTTATTGTGGAATATCGCCTTCGATCCCTTCGACATAAAAGTCCATGCCCAGCAGCGTGGCGTCGTCCGCCGTCTCGCCCTCGGCCAGCCAGGCAGAGCCGTCCTGCTTGTTGATCGGCCCGGTGAACGGATGCACGTCGCCCGCCGCGATGGAATCGCGCAGGGCTTCGGCGCTGGCCTTGACCTCGGCGGGGACGGCGTCGCTGATCTCACCGATGCCGACCATGCCGGCGCCGATCCCGTCCCAGGTCGTGTCGCTGGTCCAGGTGCCGTCCATCACAGCCTTTGTGCGCGCGATGTAGTAGGGGGCCCAGTTGTCGATGATCGAGGATACGCGCGGCATCGGCGCATATTCGGACATGTCCGACGCCTGCCCAAAGGTATAGACGTTGCCCGCCGCCTGTGCGGCCGCCTGCGGCGCGGTGGAATCCGTGTGCTGCAACACGACGTCGGCCCCCTGTTCGATCAGCGTCTTGGCAGCGTCCGCCTCTTTTGCCGGGTCGAACCAGGTGTAGGCCCAGACGATCTTGAACTGCACGTCCGGGTTGACGGCTTTCGCCGCCAGATAGGCAGAGTTGATGCCGCGAATGACCTCGGGGATCGGAAAGGACCCGATGTAACCGACGATGTTCGATGTCGTCAGATGACCCGCGATGTGCCCTTGCACGGCGCGACCTTCGTAGAACCGGGCCGAATACACGCCCACGTTGTCGGCGGTCTTGAAGCCGGTGGCATGTTCGAACTTCACGTCGGGGAATTTGGCGGCGACTTCCATCGTCTGGTCCATGTAGCCGAACGAGGTGGTGAAGATCAGGTCCGCACCGTCCAGCGCCATCTGCTGCAACACGCGCACGGCGTCAGGGCCTTCGGGCACGGATTCGACATAGACGGTTTCCACGGCGTCGCCGAATTCATCGGCCACGGCCTGACGGCCCTTGTCATGCTCATAGGTCCAGCCGCCGTCACCCACGGGGCCGATGTAGATGAAACCGACCTTGGTCTTGTCCTGCGCCAACGCGGGCAGACCCGTCGCGGCAAGGGCGGCGGCGGCGACGCCGGATGCAAGCAGAGTTCTTCTTTTCATTGTGGTTTTCCCCGTTGGTGGCCGCCCTACCGGGCAGCGTGAAAGATTCGTCCCAGTGATCCGGGCGCCCGTCCGGCGGACATGATGACCAGAACCGCGATGGTGGCAAGATAGGGTGACATCGAAAGGTACTCGACCGGCACCCGCGCCCCGGCCGCCTGCAGATTAAGCTGCAACACCGTGACGCCGCCAAAGAGATAGGCACCCAGCAGCAGACGCCACGGCCGCCAGCCAGCAAAGACCACGATGGCGAGTGCGATCCAGCCTGCGCCCGCCGTCATGCCCTCGGTCCATTGCGGCACCCGGACAAGTGACAGATAGGCCCCGCCAAGCCCCGCGCAGGCCCCGCCGAACATGATCGCCAGCATCCGCGTCCGCCGCACGTGATAGCCCAGCGCATGAGCGGCGTCGTGGTTCTCTCCCACTGCCCGCAGGATCAGGCCCGCCCGCGTCCGATTGAGGAAGAACCAGACGCCCGCCACGATCCCGATGCCAAGATAGACCATCGGATCGTGCTGGAACACGATGGGTCCGACGAACGGAATGTCGCTCAGCACCGGTACGTCCCAAGTGGGAAAGGCAGGCGCGCGGATGCCACGATAGCTTTGCCCCATCAGCGCCGACAGCCCGAGCCCGAACAGCGTCAGTGCCAGACCCGTCGCCACCTGGTTCGACAGCAGAAACTGCGTCAGCACGCCGAACAGCAGCGACAGCAGCGCGCCGCCGACCGCCGCCCCCAGAAATCCCAGCCAGGGCGATCCGGTCGCCACCGCCACGATGAACCCGCAGACGGCACCCGTGATCATCATGCCTTCCACACCCAGATTCAGCACGCCGGCACGTTCGACCACCAGCTCTCCGATCGCGGCCAGCAGGATCGGCGTCGCGGCCACCATCAGGGACGCCAGCAGCAGGATCGGATTGATCGCACTCAGGTCCATCACGCCACCGCCTTTTGGGTCAGGCGCAGGCGATAATGGGTCAGCACATCCACCGCGAGCAGGAAGAACAGCAGCATCCCCTGCAACAGCGAAATCGCCGCCGCCGGCAGGCCAAGGTTGCTTTGCGCGATGCCACCGCCGATGTAGGTCAGCGCCATCAGCCCGCCCGCCAGCAGGATGCCGACGGGATGTAGCCGGCCCAGAAACGCCACGATGATCGCGGTGAATCCGTAGCCCACGTTGAAATCGATCGTCACCTGCCCCGCAGGCCCCGCTACCTCGAACATGCCGGCAAGACCTGCCAGCGTGCCCGAAATGCCCATGCAGATCAGGATCATCCCTGCCGGGTTGACCCCCGCGAACCGTGCGGCGCGCGGGGCCTGCCCGGCCAGCCGCACCTGGAACCCGAAGATGTGCCGCGACAGCACCACATAGGCGAGGATCACCGCGATCAGCGCGAAAACGACACCCCAATGCATTCCCGACCCCGAGATCAGGTCCAGATTGGCGGCACTCGGATACTGCGACAGGTTCCGGCTGCCTGGAAATCCCATGCCCTCCGGGTTCTTCAACGGCCCCAGCGCCATCGCCGCCAGCAGGCTTTCGGCCACATAGACCAGCATCAGGCTGACGAGGATTTCGTTCGTCCCGAACCTGACCCGCAGCACGCCGGGGATCATCGCCCAGACCCAGCCGCCAAATGCACCTGCCGCGATCATCAGCGGAAAGATCAACCGGTTCTCGGTCGGATAGAACGCCAGCCCCACCGCAGCGCCGCACAGCGCGCCGATGATGTATTGCCCTTCCGCCCCGATGTTCCAGATCCCCGCCCGGAACCCGAAACTGAGGCCGACCGCGATCAGCACCAGCGGTGCCCCCTTGATCAGCAGTTGCGGGCGATAGAACCAGGCGTTCTGCGAAAACAACGGGTCGAGGAAGATGGTCCGGATCACCTCCACCGGGTTCTTGCCCAGTGCCGCGAACAGCGCGCCGCCCACCAGCATGGTCAGCACCACCGCCAGCACGGGTGCGGCATAGCTCCATGCCCGGCTCGGTTGCGGACGCTTCTCCAGCACGATCATGCGCCGACCCCCAACTTCATCTGGCCAGACAAACTCCCGCCGGAGGCGCCTGTGCCGACACCGGACAGGGCCGCCGGACCTAGCGCCCTTTCGCCCCAAGGACGCGCCTGCGACAGGCGCCCGTCACTCTGCCACATGCGCGGCCTCCAGATCATGCGCGCCGCCCAGCATCATCCCGATTTCGTCGACGCTCAGACCCCGTGCGGGCCGCGACTTCGACAGCCGCCCGTCAGTCAGCGCACAGAAGCGGTCCGACACCTCCATCAATTCGTCCAGATCCTGAGAGATCACGACGACCGCCACACCCTCATCCGCCAGCGTCAGCAGCGCCTGCCGGATCGCCGCTGCGGCGGCGGCATCCACGCCCCAGGTCGGCTGGTTCACCACCAGCACCTGCGGCGATTGCAGGATCTCGCGCCCGATGACGAACTTCTGCAAGTTGCCGCCCGACAGCGACCGCGCCGTGTTCCCCGGCCCCGGCGTCCGCACGTCGAAGACCGCGATGATGTTCTCTGCAAAGGCCCGCGCGTCGCTCCAGCGCAAAAAACCATTCCGCGCCAGTCCCTTGCGGGTCACCCCGGTCAGAAGCGCGTTTTCGGTCAGCGTCATGTCCGGGGCCGCCGCATGGCCCAGCCGTTCCTCGGGCGCGCACAGCAACCCCGCCGCCCGCCGTGCTTCAACCGACGCGCGGCCCATCGGCACCTCTGCCAGCAGAACCATGCCGTCGGTCACGCGCATCTCGCCGGACAGGGCCGCAATCAATTCGTCCTGCCCGTTACCCGCGACGCCGCCGATCCCCAGCACTTCGCCGCCGCGCACCGTGACGCTGATCTCCTTCAACGCCGTGCCGAACCGATGCGGCGCAGGGGCGGTCAGCCCCGCCAACCGCAGCAGCACCGGCCCCTCGGGCCGCGAAACGCGCACCGGGGCCTGCAGGACAGCGCCCACCATCAGTTCCGCCATTTCGCGGGGGGCCGTCCGGCGCGGATCGCAGGTCGCGACGACCTGCCCCTGCCGCAGCACCGTGGCGGTGTCGCACAGCGCCGCGATCTCGCCCAGCTTGTGGCTGATGTACAGGATCGCCGTCCCCTCGGCCGCCAGCTTGCGCAGGGTCAGGAACAGGATGTCCACCTCCTGCGGCGTCAGAACCGAGGTCGGCTCGTCCATGATCAGCAGTTTCGGATCCTGCAACAGGCAGCGGATGATCTCGACCCGCTGCCGTTCGCCCGCCGACAGGTCGCCCACGACCCGGTCCGGGTCCAGTGGCAGGCCGTACATCCGGCTCACCCGCCGCACCTCCTCCGCGATGGCGCGGGGGGACGGCGGATCGTCCATCCCCAGAACGATGTTTTCAGCCACAGTCATCGCGTCGAACAGGGAGAAGTGCTGGAACACCATCGCCACGCCCGCCCGCCGCGCGGCGCCCGGGTCGGCGGGCGCAAAACCGGCGCCGTTCAGCGTCATCGTACCGGCATCCGGCTTCACAAGGCCATAGACCGTCTTGACCAGCGTCGATTTGCCCGCGCCGTTCTCGCCCAGCAATGCGTGGATCTCGCCGCGCCCGATCTGGAACGACACCTCCCGGTTGGCGACGACACCGGGATAGGCCTTCGTCAGCCCGTCAAGGCGCAGCAGGGTCTCGCTCATCCGGCCTCCTCGGTCCGTTGTCCGTTGCGCCCCAGCATCGCCATGGCGACGCCAATGGCAATGGCCTGCGGATGTTTTCCCAAGGACGGATCACCGATCGGGCAGGCGATGCGTGCAATTGCGGCAGGCGCATGGCCCAGACTTGCCAGCCGGTTGCGGAACCGCGCCCATTTCGTCACCGACCCGATCAATCCCGCACTGGCAAAGGGCCGCGACAGCACCACGTGACACAAGGCAAGGTCGATGTCGTGGCTATAGGTCAGAATCAGGTGATGTGCCGCGTCGGGCGCATGGACCATCGCCCGCGCCGGATCGGTGGCCACCAGTGTCGTGACCGCGGCATCGGGCGGAAACCGGTCCGTGCCGGTGTCGACCCAGGTGATGTCCCACTCGGGCAGGGGGGCCATGACGCCGACCAGTGCCCGTCCCACATGACCTGCGCCCCAGATCCACAGCGGCGCACCGGGCGTGGTTGCCAACCCCTCGGCCACGGCGAAGTCCAGCGTCACCGATCCGCCACAGCATTGCCCCAGCGCCGGCCCCAGCGGCCACGTCATCACCGCCGCGGCGCGCCCGTCGGCCAGCATCGCGCGGGCCTCCCGCATCGCCCGCCATTCGAGCGCGCCGCCCCCGATGGTGCCCTCCGTCCGGTCCGCCCAGACCATCATCTGCGTGCCGGGTCCACGCGGCACGGACCCCGCCGTCCGCGCCACGGTGATGCAAATCCCGCTCACGCGCGCGCCCGGTTGATCGCCGCCAGCACCGCCTCCGGGGTCGCCGGGGCCTGCAGGTCGGGCCAGGCAGCACCACAGGCCGCCACCGCATCGCCAAGCGCCAGGAATGCCGAAATCCCCAGCATGAACGGCGGCTCGCCCACCGCCTTCGACCGATAGATCGTCGCCGCCGGATTGGGCTGATCCCACAGGGCCACGTTGAAAACATCCGGCCGGTCGGCGCAGGCGGGGATCTTGTAGGTGCTGGGTGCATGGGTCCGCAGGCGGCCCCTGTCGTCCCAGATCAGCTCCTCGGTCGTCAGCCAGCCCGCGCCCTGCACATACCCGCCTTCGATCTGTCCCAGATCGATCCCCGGGTTCAGCGATGCCCCGGCGTCGTGCAGGATGTCGCAGCGCAGGATGCGGTTTTCGCCGGTCAGCGTGTCGATCACCACCTCCGTCACCGCGGCCCCCTGCGCAAAATAGAAGAACGGCCGCCCCTGACCCTTCACCCGGTCCCAGGCGAGGTCGGGCGTCTTGTAGAACCCCGTTGCCGACAACGACACGCGGTTCTGGTAGGCGGTGGATACGGCGGCGGCAAAGCTCATCGTGTCGCCCGCCACCTGCACCTGCCCGTCCACGAACCGCACCGTATCCGGTGCTACCTGATGCAGCGCCGCCATACAGACGGCGATGCGGTCGCGGATCGTGTCGCAGGCAATGGCCACCGCCATCCCGTTCAGGTCCGCCCCGGATGACGCGGCCGTGGCCGAAGTGTTCGGCACCTTGCCGGTGTCCGTCGCGGTAATCCGGACGGCGGCCACATCAATGCCGAACCGCGCCGCCGCGATCTGCGCGACCTTCTGAAACAGGCCCTGTCCCATCTCGGTCCCGCCGTGGTTCAGATGCACCGACCCGTCCTGATAGACATGCACCAGCGCTCCCGCCTGATTGAGGTGCGTCAAGGTGAAGGAAATCCCGAACTTCACCGGCGCAAAGCCGATGCCCCGCTTCAGCAGCGGGTTGCCCGCGTTCCACTCCGCAATCGCTTCCTTGCGCGCCGCGTAGTCGCTCGTTGCCAGCAGGCTCCCGGTCATTTCGTCCAGAATGAAATCCGTGACCGCCATCCCGTAGGGTGTCGCGTTCACGACCTCGGCCGGCACCGTGGCCCGGTCGTCCGCCGTCACCTGTGCCCCACGCGATGCCACATCTTCCGTATTCATCTGGCCGGATAAACTCTCGGGGGGGGCCGCAGGCCGGGGGGCAGACAGCCCCCCTCCGACCTCGCCCATGGGAGCGTAGTAATTCACCTGCCGCACCGCCACCGGATCAAGCCCCAGCACATGGCACACGTGGTCCATTACCCGCTCGATCCCCAGCACACCCTGCGGTCCGCCAAAGCCGCGAAAGGCCGTGGCGCTTTGCGTGTTGGTCTTCAAGCGGTGCGACGTGATGCGGCAGGCATCCAGCAGATAGGCGTTGTCGGCGTGCAGCATCGCCCGGTCGGCCACCGGCAGGGACAGGTCCATCGCCCAGCCGCAGCGGGTGTAATGTGTGAAATCCACGCCTGTCAGGCGGCCCCGATCATCGAAGCCCGCGTCATAGTCGATGCGGAAATCGTGCCGTTTGCCGGTGACGATCATGTCGTCGTCGCGGTCATAGCGCATCTTGCAGGGCTTGCCGGTCAGCCGTGCGGCGACGGCACAGGCGACTGCCAGCGCGTTGCCCTGGCTTTCCTTGCCGCCGAAACCGCCGCCCATCCGGCGCACCTCGACGCGGACACCGTGCATCGGCACGCCCAGCGCCTCGGCCACCTTGTGCTGGATTTCCGTCGGATGCTGGGTCGAGGAATGGACGACCATGTCGCCCCCTTCCTGCGGCAGCGCCAGCGCAGCCTGACCTTCAAGGTAGAAATGCTCCTGACCGCCCATCTCGATGCGGCCCTGCACCCGGTGCGGTGCCTGTGCCAGTGCAGTGGTCACGTCGCCCTTCGTCCAGATGCGCGGTCCATCCTCGAACCGGGCATTCGCGGCCAGCGCCTCTTCGACGGTCAGGATCGGGGTTTCGGCCGCGATCTCGACGCGGCCCAGCCGCGCCGCATGGCGCGCGGCCAGATGGCTGATTGCCACCACGGCAAAGATCGGTTGACCGGCGTAATGCACCCGGCCCATGGCCAGCAACGGCTCGTCATGGTTGCTGGGCGACACGTCGTTGACGTAGGGCAGGTCGTCGGCCGTCAGCACCGCGACGACACCGGGTGCCGCGCGGACCGCCGACAGGTCCATGCCCGTGATTGCGCCGCATGCGACATCCGACAGGCCGAAGGCCAGATGCAGTGTCCCCGCCGGCACAGGCAGGTCGTCGATGTAGCGCGCGGCCCCTGTCACATGAAGGGTGGCGCTGTCGTGGGGCAGGGGGCTGGCGACGCTCATGCGATGACCCTCCGCACATCCACATCCGCGCCGGACAGATCCGCGAAGTAGCGCCGCAGCATGTTCTGCGCCGCCTCCAGCCGGTATGCGGCGCTGGCGCGCATGTCGGACATCGGCTGGAAATCCGCGGCAAAGGCGGGCAGGGCGGTCGTGATCGTGGCCTCCGTCCACGGCTGGCCGATCAGGGCCGCCTCTACTGCCGCGGCGCGCATCGGCACCCCGGCCATGCCACCGAAGGCGATGCGTGCAGCCGTCACCTGACCATTGTCGACCGTCACGTCGAACCCGCCGCAGACCGCACTGATATCCTGATCGAAGCGTTTGGACAGCTTGTAAACCCGGTGCGCCGACCGCCCGCGCGGGATCGTGACACCGATCACGAACTCGCCCGGCTGCCGGTCCTGACGCCCGTAGGCCAGAAAGAAGTCCTGCAGTGGCAGATCGCGCACCGCTTCGCCGCGTCGCAGGTGCAGGGTCGCATCAAGGGCGATCAGCGCGGGCGGGTTGTCACCGATCGGGCTGCCGTTGGCGATGTTGCCACCGATGGTCGCCGCATTGCGCACCTGCACCGACCCATAGCGCCGGATCATCGCGGCGTAGGACGGATAGTCGTCCGCCACCGCATCCAGCACGCGGGTCATGGTAACGCCCGCGCCAATGCGGATGGCATCCTCGGTGATGTCGATCCCCTGCAAGTCCGTGCAGGCGTGCAGGAACGCCACTTCGCCCAGCTCTCGAAACTGCTTCGTCACCCAAAGCCCCACATCCGTCGCCCCCGCGATCAGCGTGCCATCCGGGTGGTCGAGGCACCAAGCCGCCAGCGCGTCCACCGTGGCCGGGGCCGCATCGGTTGCTGACGCGCCCTCTTTGGCCAGGTCTTCGTGCATCCATGACGGCACCGGGGCCGCCTCTGCCGCGCGCGCCGCGCGAATGATCGGCGCATAGCCGGTGCAGCGGCACAGGTTGCCCGCCAGCTGGTCATCGTGGTCGGTGCGGCCGTTCAGATGCGCGGTGGCCATGCTGACGACGAACCCCGGCGTGCAGAAGCCGCATTGCGAGCCGTGGTGATCCACCATCGCCTGCTGCACCGGGTGCAGCCCGTCCGGCCCCGCGATGCCTTCGACCGTGCGCACGGCCTTGCCGGCCAGCTGCGGCACGAAGAGGATGCAGGCGTTCAGCGCGCGGGCCCCGTGATCGTCCGTCACCATGACCGTGCAGGCCCCGCAGTCGCCTTCGTTACAACCTTCCTTCGTGCCGCACAGGCCTTTCGCCTCGCGCAGAAAATCGAGCAGGGTGACGGTGGGGGCCACGTCCGCAGTGACAGTCTCTCCGTTCAGAAGAAACGTGATGTTCATGTGATAACCTGCCGCGTTACCAGGGTCTGTCGGGGCATGGCGCGACGTCGATGCGGCGTAGAGGTCGGCCCCCGTTTGGATCACCAAAGCGGGTCGCGGCGCGATTTGCAAGGGTGGAGGGGGCCAGCCCCCCGGCTGCGCCGCCCCCCGAGATATTTTCGACGAGAAGAAGGGCGGACACATGCCTCTTTTACAGGCCGCCCGCGACTTCTTCCAGTTGCGTTGTGGCCGTGCCCCAGCCGTCGAAGAAACGCATGTCCTTGTGCGCCTGAGCGGCCTCTGGCGTCGCATGCATCACCGTGGCGGTGTAGGTGCAGCCGTTTGGGGCCTGTGCGATCAGGATTTCGGCGGTGAAGGCGAAGTCCATCGGGCCATCGCCCATCCGGTTCGGCTTGAAGCCCGGCCCCAGCGCATTGGTCCAGACCAGACGGCGATCGGTGTCGGCAACCAGGATGCAACCGGCATCGCCGGCCATGGTGCCGTGGTCCGGCACGACCATCACGGTGCGGAACGTGCCGCCGGGAGTCGGGTCGATCTCGACCTCTGTCGTCTTGACCGGTCGGGGGGTGAACCACTGCTTGATCAGATCCGGTTCCGTCCAGCAGCGCCAGACGTTTGCGGGGCTCGCCTTCAGCGTCCGCGTGAAGGTCAGTGTCAGGTCATCGCTCATCGTCGGTCCCTTTCTCCAGTGCCAAGGCAAGCTGGTCGATGTGATCCAGCCGCGTTTCCCACAGTCTGCGCTGCCAGGCGAGCCAGCCCTGCGCGGTTACCAGCGGCGTCGCGTCGAGGTGACACATCCGCACGCGCCCTTTCTTGATCGTCTGCACCAGACCCGCCTTTTCCAGAACCGCGAGGTGCTTCATGAAGGTCGGCAGCGCCATCGGATGCGGTGCAGCAAGGTCGCTGACCGACGCCGGACCAGACGCCAGCCGTTCCACCACGGCCCGGCGCGTCGGGTCGGACAGGGCGGCAAAGAAGTGGTTCAGGTGCATCGTCATGAAGGTATCGTGGCAGCGCGCGGGGCCTGCGTCAAGTTACTTAGCCTATTGGGTAACTGATGCGCGGCATACCGCTCCGGCAGGCGCATGATCGACATCAGATGCGGCACCGGACCGGAAAGGTCTGCGTCGGCGAGAGTTGGGCATTGCGCATGTCGGGGTCAGCGCCATGGCAGACGTCAGGGCAAGGCCGGTCGGACATGCTTTCACGGTTTCACCTTGCGAGGCGCGCGCCTATGCTGGCTCCATGTCAGCACCCCGATTCATTCATCTGCGCGTCCACACGGAATATTCTCTGCTCGAAGGGGCCGTTCCGGTCAAGAAACTTGCGGGCCTCGCCGAGGCGGCAGGCATGCCCGCCGTCGCGATCACCGACACGAACAACATGTTCGCGGCGCTGGAATTCAGCGAATATGCGTCCAAGGCCGGGGTGCAGCCGATCGTCGGCTGCCAGATGTCGCTGGCCTACACGACACCCGAACCGGGCAAGCGCCCGCCCGATCCCGCGCCCATCGTCCTGCTGGCGCAGTCCGAAGCGGGGTATCTGAACCTGATGAAGCTGAACTCGTCAGCCTACCTCGACGGTGACGGGCAGCTGCCGCAGATCGATTTCGACGATCTGAGCCATCACAATGCGGGTTTGATCTGCCTGACCGGCGGGCCGGACGGCCCTGTCGGGCGGCTGTTGCGGCAAGGTCAGCGCCCCCGTGCCGAACAGGTCATGGAAACGCTGCACAGCCTGTTCGACGACCGGCTTTACGTCGAGCTGCAACGCCACCCCGACGGTGGCGGCCTGCCAGAGGCAGAGGCCCTGTCCGAGCGGGGCCATATCGAGATGGCCTACGCCAAGGGCCTGCCGCTGGTTGCGACCAACGACGTCTATTTCCCAAAGACCGGTCTATACGAGGCGCATGACGCGCTGCTGTGCATTTCCGAAGGCGCCTATGTCGACCAGTCAGAGCCGCGCAGGCGGTTGACGCCGCAGCATTATTTCAAGTCGCAGCAGGAAATGGCGACGCTGTTCGCCGATCTGCCAGAGGCGCTGGAGAATACGGTCGAGATTGCGAAACGTTGCGCCTTCAAGGTTTACAAGCGTCCGCCGATCCTGCCGAAATTCGCGGCCGACGAGGTGGCCGAATTGCGTCGGCAGGCCGAGGAGGGGCTGAAATTTCGCCTCTCGATCATCCCGCACGCGGTTTCGGTGGAAGACTACGAAAAGCGCCTCGCGTTCGAGCTGGACATCATCGAGGGGATGGGCTTCCCCGGCTATTTCCTGATCGTGGCCGACTTCATCAAGTGGGCCAAGAATGAAGGCATTCCCGTCGGGCCCGGTCGCGGGTCGGGGGCAGGATCACTCGTTGCCTATGCCCTTTTGATCACCGACCTCGATCCATTGCGGTATAGTTTGCTGTTCGAGCGTTTCCTGAATCCGGAACGGGTCTCGATGCCGGACTTCGACATCGACTTCTGCATGGACCGCCGCGAGGAGGTGATCCGCTACGTCCAGACGAAATACGGCCGCGACAAGGTCGGCCAGATCATCACCTTCGGCGCGCTGCTGTCCAAGGCTGCCGTGCGCGACGTGGGGCGCGTGTTGCAGATGCCCTACGGCCAGGTGGACCGCCTGTCCAAGATGATCCCGGTCGAGGGCGTCAAACCCGTCAGCATCGAAAAGGCGCTGGCCGATGAACCGCGCCTGCGCGAGGAAGCCAAGAACGAGGAGGTTGTCGACCGCCTGCTGAAATACGCGCAGCAGGTGGAGGGCTTGCTGCGCAACGCCTCTACCCACGCCGCCGGTGTCGTGATCGGTGACCGCCCGCTGGACGAATTGGTGCCGCTGTATCAGGACCCCCGGTCCGACATGCCCGCGACCCAGTTCAACATGAAATGGGTCGAGCAGGCCGGTCTGGTGAAGTTCGACTTCCTCGGCCTCAAGACCCTGACGGTGATCCAGAACGCCGTGGAGTTGGTGCGCAAGACCGGTCGTACGCTGAACGTCGCCGCCGACGGCACGCGGCTTTATGAGCCGCCCGCCGGCTTCGAATACGACATCGGGGCGATCCCGCTGGACGATCCGGCGTCCTACAAGCTTTACGCCTCTGCCAAGACCGTCGCCGTGTTCCAGGTGGAATCCTCTGGCATGATGGACGCACTGAAACGGATGAAGCCCACCTGCATCGAGGATATCGTGGCGCTGGTGGCCCTCTATCGCCCCGGCCCGATGGAGAACATTCCGGTCTATTGCGAGGTCAAGAACGGCCTGCGCGAGATTGAATCCGTCCACCCCTCCATCGACCATCTGCTGGCGGAAACGCAGGGCATCATCGTCTATCAGGAACAGGTGATGCAGATCGCACAGGTCATGGCGGGTTATTCGCTTGGCGGAGCCGACCTGCTGCGGCGTGCGATGGGCAAGAAGATCGCCGAGGAGATGGCCAAGGAACGCCCGAAATTCGAGAAGGGCGCGATGGCGAACGGCGTCGACAAGCGCAAGGCGTCAGAGGTCTTCGACCTGCTCGAGAAGTTCGCCAACTACGGCTTCAACAAATCCCACGCCGCAGCCTACGCCGTCGTCAGTTACCAGACCGCATGGCTCAAGGCGAACCACCCGGTCGAATTCATGGCCGGCGTGATGAACTGCGACATCCACCTGACCGACAAGCTGGGCGTCTATTTCCAGGAGGTGAAGAAGGGCCTTGGCCTGTCCTACATCCCGCCCTGCGTGAACCGGTCGATGGCGACCTTCGACGTGAAGGACGGCAAGCTGGTCTATGCCTTGGGCGCGCTGAAGAATGTGGGCGTCGAGGCGATGAAGCTGATCGTCGAAGGCCGTCAGGCCGAAGGGCCTAGCGGCAAGATGATCGACCGGCCCTTCGTGAACCTCTTCGACGTGGCCCGCCGCGTGGACCTGAAGCGCGTCGGCAAGCGCCCGATGGAAATGCTGGCGCGGGCAGGCGCGTTTGACATTCTGGACCCGAACCGCCGCCGCGTCATGTCGTCCCTTGATGCGCTGGTCGGATACTCCGCCGCGATCCACGACCAGAAGGCCAGCAATCAGGTCAGCCTGTTCGGAGAGGCCGGTGACGACCTGCCCGAACCGCGTCTTGCGGGCGGCGACGACTGGCTGCCGGCGGAACGGCTGGCCGAAGAATTCAAGGCCATCGGGTTCTACCTCTCGGGCCATCCCCTTGACGACTACATGGGCGCACTGAAGCGCAAGGGCGTGCTGACGCTGGACGAGGTCTTGGTCAAGGCCGAGCGCGCCGCCTGCATCGTCAAGATGGCGGGCACCGTGTCAGGGCGTCAGGAACGCAAGTCCGCACGCGGCAATCGCTTTGCCTTCGTGCAGCTTTCGGACCCGACCGGGCAATACGAAGTCACGATGTTCAGCGACACGCTGGAACTGGCCCGCGCGCACCTCGAAACCGGCAACCAGATCGTCCTGCAATGCGAGGCGACGATGGAATCCGACCAGTTGAAGCTGCTGGGCCGGTCCGTCAGCCCGATCGACACCGCCGTCGTGGATGCGACGACCAACGGGCTGCGCGTGTTCCTCGACTGCGCCGACGCGATCCCCTCGGTCGCGTCGGTGCTGGAATCGGCGGTGCGCGACAAGGTGAAGGGCGCGCGCGGGCCGATCTACTTCTGCCTGATGGACCCGTCCCTGCCGGGAGAGGTCGAACTGGACCTGGGCCAGGACTTTCCTGTGAACCCGCAGATCAGGGGTGCCTTGCGCAGCCTTGGTGGCGTGATCGAGGTCGAAGACGCCTGATCACGCCGAAGGGACTCGCCTTGTGGTGCCCGTGTGATACTTCCCCTTGGACGCATCCGGGGGGACAGCATGAAGACCTATGTGACCAGCATCGCGCTTTGCGCTGCCCTGTCGGCCTGCGCCGGCACCGGTGGGGTGCCCGTCGTGAACAGCGACGTGGACGTGGCACAGGCGGCCCCGGGGGCTGGTCTGCCTTTCGGGCAAATCGACACGACCTGCGGCGCGGCGGCCAAAAGCCTGGGTCAGCCCGTCGTCACCGCCGCCGGATACACAGTCTATGACAGCAATCCGACCAGCACCGTGCCGCGCGCCCACTATGTCGACGGGTTTACCGATGGGTGCCTGCGCCAGTTCACCGCGGCACTCGTGCTGATGGGCGACGTGGCGACCCATGAAGGGGTCCGGTATCAGGCGGCGAACACGCGCCCCTATTCCAGCACCGATACGACATACGAGGTGATTAAGGCCGCCTATTGCGGCGTGTCCTCTGGCCAGCCCTGCGGCGCGCGGATCGACGCGCTGGGCCGGCGGACCGTCTTCGTCACGGCCTATCCGTCGTTTTCGGACAGCGACAACTGGGTGGAATACCTGCTGCACGAAGGTGTCGTGGCCGAGGCGGGCGACGAACGCTAGGGCAGAGGGGGCGCTGCCCCCGGCTGCGCCTCCCCCGGAGTTTATCTGGCCAGATGAAAGGCCGACACTACCAGTGCGGCGGCCGCTGGTCGCCCAGTGGGATGGTGCCGCCAGCGTCGGCTTCGCGTGTCGCCTCACGCTGCATCAGCATCTCGATCCGGCGGGTCGCAACGTCCAACTCCCGGTCCTGCCGGGCGACGACATCGCTCAGATCCTCGACGAGGCGAGTCAGATGGGCAATCTGTTCTTCAAGGCGCAGGATATTGGTCATGGCAGGATATCGGTCATGGCAGGATATCGGTCATGGCGGGATATGTAGCGCGGGCAGACGGGCCGCGCCACAGGTGTTGCGTCCTGCTGAGCTGAAAGCGTAAATAAACCATTAATAACAATGTTCTATATGACATAATATGTATCGCATGCGAAACATTCCGACTTTCCGGCGGTCTTGACCCCGTCATTGCCCCGCAGGCGGTTGCGGGGTATGTCGCGCAGCGAACGATGCCGTCGTCAGAGGACCATCATGGCCAAGGACAAGAAGACCCCGCGCCCCAAGGCTGAAACGCCAAAAGGCTTTCGTGACTATCGCGGTGCTGAGGTGACGCAGCGCACCGAAATGCTGCGCAAGATCGCCGAGGTCTACCATCGCTATGGCTTCGACCCATTGGAGACGAGCGGAGTCGAAACGGTCGAGGCGCTGGGCAAGTTCCTGCCCGACGTGGACCGCCCGAACGAGGGTGTGTTCGCATGGGAAGAGGACGGCGACTGGCTCGCCCTGCGCTATGACCTGACAGCACCCCTTGCGCGCGTCGCGGCGCAGTATCGCAATGATCTGCCCTCGCCCTATCGTCGCTACGCGATGGGTCCGGTCTGGCGCAACGAGAAGCCGGGTCCGGGGCGGTTCCGGCAGTTCTATCAATGCGATGCGGATACGGTGGGCGCACCTTCGGTCGCGGCGGATGCCGAGATCTGCGCGATGCTGGCGGACACGCTGGAGGCCGTCGGGATCGCCCGTGGCGACTACGTGATCCGCGTGAACAACCGCAAGGTCCTGAACGGCGTGCTGGAGGTGGCGGGCCTGTCCGGTGACGACAAGGAAGCCGAGCGCGGCATCGTGCTGCGCGCCATCGACAAGCTGGACCGGTTGGGGGTGGACGGCGTGCGCGCCTTGCTGGGTGAGGGGCGAAAGGACGAGAGCGGGGATTTCACGAAGGGGGCGGGGCTGGACTTGCTTCAAATCGAGAAGATTATGGGCTTCGTCGATTGCAAATCAGTGGTCGCAGACAATCTTGCGAGAGAAGCTGCAAACGCACGCGATGAAGGCGATACGGACCGCGAGGATCGGCTAACTTGGGCGCGATATTCAACTGACATAGCTTTTGGAGAGCGCGAGGAACGCGTGAGATATGGAGCTTACCGCTCAATCTGGAATACGCGTGTCGTGGACCATCTTCGCAATTTGGTCGGGACATCAGATATTGGTTTTCAAGGCGTTGAAGAGCTGGGTCAAATTCACAGTTACCTTGAATCTGGCGGATATTCGGACTGTCGTTTGGAATTCGACCCCTCTGTCGTCCGGGGTCTCGGCTACTACACCGGGCCGGTGTTCGAGGCGGAACTGATCTTCGACGTGACGGACGAAAAGGGCAATGTGCGCAACTTCGGTTCGGTGGCTGGTGGCGGGCGGTATGATAATCTGGTGAAGCGGTTCACCGGGCAGGAGGTGCCTGCAACGGGTGTGTCCATCGGTGTCGACCGGTTGCTGGCCGCACTCCATGCCACGGGGCGGCTGGAGACGCAGGACGCGGGGCCGGTCGTCGTGACGGTCATGGATAAGGCGCGGATGGCGGATTATCAGACGATGGTAAAGAAATTGCGGGACGCATTGATTGATCCTGCCGATCCCTCAAAGGGTCGAATTCGGGCGGAAGTCTACCTTGGCAATCCGAAGAACTTCGGCAATCAATTGAAATACGCCGACAAGCGCAATTCACCCATTGCCGTCATTGCGGGCGGAGATGAATTCGACCGGGGTGTCGTGCAGATCAAGGACCTGATCCTTGGGGCCAAGATCGCGCAGGACGCCACGGCCGCGGAATGGAAGGATCGGCCGCAACAGCGGGAAGTGCCGCTGTCCGATCTGGTGGCTGAAGTGCAGAAGATGCTGGCGGGGCAGACGTGACCCTCGCGTCCGTCCTCGCAGAGGCCGACCGCCTGTGCGACATCTTTGCCGGGCGGGATGCGCTGGTGGTGCAGACCGACGTGCTGCAACCGGCGGATACCCTGCTGGACCTTTACGGCGAGGACATTCGCGGGCGGTCCTATCTGACCGCCGATCCGATCCGGGGCGAGATGGTGCTGCGGCCCGATTTCACCGTCCCGGTCGTGCAGATGCACATGGAAACCCACGCGGACCCCGCGCGCTATACCTACGCCGGCAAGGTCTTTCGCAAGCAGGACAGTGACCCGGAGCGTGCGAACGAGTTCGTGCAGGTCGGATACGAGGTCTTTGACGGCGGCAATCCGGCCCTGGCGGATGCAGAGGTCTTTGCCGCGATTCGCGATGCCTTGGGTGACCTGCCGCTGCGGGCGGCGACGGGCGACATCGGCATCCTGATGGCCGCCGTGGGCGGTCTGCGCACGTCGCAGGCGCGCAAAGCCGCATTGATGCGGCATATCTGGCGGCCCAAGCGGTTCCGCGCGCTGCTCGACCGTTACGGTGGCCGGTCGCCTGTTCCGCCGACCCGGACGGCGCTGCTGGCGGCGGACGATCCCTTTGCCCATGCCGGTCCCGACATCGGCAAGCGCAGCAGGGTCGAGGTCGCAAACAGGATCGCCGTGCTGCGCGCCGACGCCGCGACCGCCCCGATCAGCGGCGAGGAGCTGGCGCTGCTGGATACGCTGATGGGCCTGCGCGAAACCTCGGATCACGTGCTGAGCCAGTTGCGCGACATCGCCGTCGACATGCCGGCCATCGGTCCCGCCGTCATGCGGCTGAACGCGCGGTTGGACGCGCTGGAAGACTACGGCGTCGACATCGCGACGCTGGAGTTCGAGGGCAGCTATGGGCGCACGTCGCTGGAATATTACGACGGCTTCGTCTTTGGTTTCTATGCGGCCGAGGACCCGAATCTGCCGCCGGTCGCTACCGGTGGGCGCTATGACGCGCTGACGGCACGGCTGGGTGAAGGCCATGCGGTGCCTGCGGTCGGCGGTGTCATCCGGCCCGATCTGGTGCTGCGTCTGCGGGGGACGCTGTGATGCTGAAACTTGGCGTGCCGTCCAAGGGGCGGCTGATGGAGAAGACGTTTCAGTGGTTCGGCCATCGCGGCGTGACCCTGCGCAAGTCGGGAACTGACCGGGAATACGCCGGGGCCGTCGACGGGATCGACGGTGTGGAACTGGTCCTGCTGAGTGCCGGCGAAATCCCGCGCGAACTGGCGGCGGGACGCATCCAGATGGGCGTCACGGGGTCCGACCTTATGCGCGAAAAGCTGGTGAACTGGGAAAACGCGGTGCGCGAGGTGGCGCTGCTGGGGTTCGGCGGTGCGGACCTGATCATCGCGGTGCCGCAGGCCTGGGTCGATGTCGATACGCTGGACGATCTGGACGCGGCGGCGGCGGCGTTCCGGGCTACCCACGGCCACCGCCTGCGGATCGCGACGAAGTATCACCGGCTGGTGCGCGACTTCCTGAAACAGGCGGGTGTTGCGGATTACGCCTTGGTGGATTCCCAGGGTGCCACCGAGGGCACGGTGAAGAACGAGACGGCCGAGGCGATTGCCGACATCACCTCGACCGGCGAAACCCTGCGCGCGAACGGGCTGAAGATCCTGTCGGACGGCATGATCCACGCCAGTCAGGCGACGCTGTTCCGCACCTCGCGCCGCGACTGGTCGATGCAGCAACGCGAGACCTACAAACGGCTGGAGCGTCTGCTGGGCGTCTAGTCGCCTTGGCAGAACGCGAAGGACCGGGTGTCGTCCGGGCCTTCGGTCAGGGTAAAGGCCAGATCGCCGTCCAGCGTCACCGTCAGGGGCGTGGTCGACGGGGTGCCGCTGTCGGTATCGGTGCAGGTCTGGATGCCGCGAAAGCTGTCGCCGTCGCGTTTGGGTGCATAGAAGGTGCAATCGCGTGTCGCGGGTCCGTTGAACCCCGCACCGGTGAACTCCCGCAGGCCCGCATGGGGCGCGTCACCGCAGGACAGTTGCGAATCGACGTAGGTGCCGGGGGGCAGGGGCAGCCGCTGTGCCGGTTGCCCCGCGTCGGGCGGTCCGAAGGCGGTGATGACGGGCAGGCCGTCGGCGGCGGGATCGGCGGCGAAGGCGGCTCCGACCACGGTGCGCCGGAAGCCGTCCGGCAGGGCCTTGGCGGCGATCCAGTCGGCACATTCGGGGGCGGCGCAATGGGCCAGACCGTCGAGGGTGCCTTCAAGCTGCGGGCCGTAGGCGATCAGGCATTCACTGTCGCATTGAAGTCGGCTCAGCCGGACAGGCTTGAACCGGGCGGCGTCATAGGCCTGGGCCGCAGCCTCCATCTGCGCGTTGATGTCGGTGAGGTCGGGGTCGGCGGCGGGCGGGACCGCAATCGTGCCGGGCAGGGGGGTGTCGGGCGGGCCGAAGGCGGTGATGGTCGGGAAATCGGTCGTCATGACGTTGTCGCTGGCATCGACCTGCGTGCCGGTCCTGAGGGCCGCACCGACGATGCCCAGCGTCAGGTCGGGCGGCAGGGCCCCGTTCGCGAACCAGTCGGCGCATTGCGGGGCGGTGCACAGTGCGCTGGAGTCTGCCGCACCCTCGGTCTGTTCGATGAAGTCGATATAGCAGTTGTCGCCGCAGGTCAGGCCGGTCATGCGGATCGGCTTGAACTGCGCCGCATCATAGGCGGCGGTGCTGTCCCCCGGACTTGCCCCCGTCAGGCAGCGGGTGACATCGGCGGCGATGCCGGGAGCCGTGATGGCAAGGCTGTCCGGCCCGGTCGGTCGCACGACGAGGTTCAGAACGGTGTCGTCAGGCTAACGCCGCACCTCGATCACGAGGCGGTCGGTCGTGCCATAGATTCCCCGGACGTCGAACCGGGTGGCATTGCCGCGCAGGCCGGGATGGCCGAACTCCCAGGTGCCGACCTCGGTAGCGCAGGTGCCACCGTCGCCTTGCCACAGCCCGACGATGCGACTGTCGTAGGTCTGGCGCAGATCGTCCTGCGCAGTGGCAGTGGTGGCGAGCAGGGCGAGGGCAAGGGTGGTGCGGTGCATGGCGGGGTATCCTTTCCATCGGGTGCGACGCCAGACCCAACGCACAGCCCGCGCCGAAGGATGCGGCCGTGCAGCGCACCGCGCGCCATTGTGCCGAAATTCAGACGCAGAACACCATCCTGCGGTTGACAGTGCCGGGTGCCCATGCGGTTCTGTCGTCAAGGTGACGTGGTTTTTATGTGGGAGCCGTGATGCGGTCATTTGTCTGTCTTGCCCTGGCTGCGGTGCTTCTGGCGGGGTGCGGCGGGCGATCCGCAGTGGTCAGCCGGGCAGCACCGGTGACCTACCCGGCCTTTGCCGACGCGGAACCGCACGACAACGTGGGGCAGTTGCCGTCCTATTACCCGGTTCACGGGGTCGACGTGTCACGTTATCAGGGCGACGTCAATTGGCGTCAGGCCCGGGCGGGCGGCATCTCCTTTGCCTACATGAAGGCGACGGAAGGAGGCGATCTGGCCGATCCGATGTTCCACACCTACCGCGCAGGTGCCGCCGCGGCGGGCGTGCGTCACGGGGCCTATCACTTCTACTATTTCTGCCGGACGCCGCAGGAACAGGCGGCCTGGTTCATCGCCAACGTGCCACGCGACCCCGCCGCCTTGCCGCCGGTGCTGGACATGGAATGGAACCACCAGTCGCGGTCCTGCAACCGCAAACCATCGGGTGCGCAGGTTCGGGCCGAGGCCACCGTCTTCCTCGACATCCTCGAGCGGCATTACGGCAAGCGGCCGCTGGTCTACACGACGCCGGATTTCTACTGGGACACGGCGCTGGGCCAGTTGCCGCGCACGCAGTTCTGGCTGCGGTCCGTCGCGGCGCATCCGTCAGAGCGGTATCCGGGCGAAGGCTGGGCATTCTGGCAATATACCGGCACCGGCATCGTGCCTGGCATCGCGCGCCCGGTCGACATCAATGCCTTTGCCGGTAGTCACGCCCAGTGGAAAGCGTGGATCGAGTAAGCGTGTCGCGCCGCGCTGCGCAGGGTTGATCCGCCGGGGGCGCTGCCCCCGGACCCCCGGGATATTTTCGACCAGAAGAAGCGGGACTCGGGCCGACCGCGTCGCTGTTTCAGCACTCAGCCTTGACCCGGTCGCGCAGGAAGCGACGGAGGATCTTGCCGGAGGCCGATTTCGGGATTTCGGCCACGAAGTCGATGCGGTGGACCTGTTTGTAGGATGACAGGGTTTCGGCGAGATGCGCCCTGATTGCGGCGGCGTCCGGACCGTTTTCGGTGCGCACGACGAAGGCCATCGGGATTTCGCCGGCTTCCGCGTCGGGCAGGCCGATCACGGCGGCATCGGTCACGCCGTCCATGCCGACGATGGTGGCTTCGAGTTCGGCCGGGGCGACCTGAAAGCCCTTGTATTTGATCAGTTCCTTCAGGCGGTCGACGATGAACATCTGACCGTCTGCGTCGATCATCGCGATGTCGCCGGTGCGCAGCCAGCCGTCCTCCACGATGGTCTCGGCGGTGGCCTTTGGGTTGTTCAGGTAGCCTTGCATGACGTTCGGCCCCTTGATCCAGAGCTCGCCTTCCTCGCCCGCCTCCATGTCGGCCCCGGTTTCGATGTTCACGATCCGGCACTGGACGTTCGGCGCGGCAAGGCCCGAGGCACCGGGCTTTGCCTCGTCCCGCGGCGACAGGTGGCTGACGGGCGACAGTTCGGTCATGCCGTAGCCCTGCAGGGACACGCAGTTCAGGCGGCGGCCCACGGCGTTCGACAGTTCGGCCCCCAGCGGTGCGGCACCGCAAAAGACCTCTTGCAGGGACGACAGGTCGAATTGATCGATCAGCGGGTGCTTGGCCAGCGCCAGCGCCACGGGCGGGACGATCCACATGCGTCGCGCGGCGTGGTCCTGGCTGATGCGCAGGAAGAGTTCGAGGTCGAAGCGCGGCAGGGTCACGAGGCAGCCGCCACCTGCAAGATGGACGTTCATCATGACGGTCATGCCATAGATGTGAAAGAACGGCAGGAAGGCGGCGGCGGTCTCTCCGCGCTGGAAATTCGCACCTTCGATGATCTGGTCGACGTTCACGACAAGATTGCGATGCGACAGCATCACGCCCTTGGGCAGGCCGGTGGTCCCGGACGAATAGGGCAACACGACCGTGTGGGTGTCGAAATCGATGCCGACCTGTCCCGACAGCGGATCGCCCATCAGGTCGGCCAGTTCCGGCGTGCCGGGGGCCGCACCGATGGTGGCGATGCCGGTGACAGCGGTATCGCCGATCGCGTCCCGCGCGGTGTCGAGGAACATCGGCACGGTGATCAGGTATTCCGCGCGGGAATCCTGTAACTGATGACGCACCTCGGAGGCGGTGTAGGTCGGGTTGATCGTCGTGATCGTCCCGCCCGCATAGGCGATGGCGTGGAAAATGACGCAGTATTCCGGGCAGTTCGGGGCCATCAGCGCAATGGTGTGACCCGCGCCGAGGCCCCGCGCCGTCAGGCCACCGGCCAAGTTTTCGACCTGTTCGATGAACTCTGCGGCCGTCAGGGTGCGGCCCGTGGGGCCATCGGTCAGCACGACCTCGTTCGGGCGGTGACGCAGACCCTCGAAGACGCGGTCGGTGATCGAGATGTCGCGCAGGGCGATGTCGTCGAATGAACTCTGGAAAATGGACATGGCGGCTCTCCTCTTGGGTCGGAGTGTGCAACGCGGCGGGCCGTCTGTCACCGGGTTTGACGCAAGGTCACGGCAGGTCGGCGGCGGCGGAGCCTCCGGCGGGAGTTTATGGGCCAGATGAATGCGGATCAGAGCACGCCGATGGCAGCGAGGGCCTTTTGCAGATCGGGGGGCAGGGCATCCTCGGCCTGCTGCGCGTCCGTCAGGTCGCGGGGGGCGTCGGCGGGTGCGAGGTAGCGCCAGCCCTGGAACGCCTTCTTCGGGGTGGAGGCCGTGCGGATCACCTCGGGGGCCAGCACCAGTCCGCAGCGTCGGATGCCATCCTGGCCCGTCACCTCTTGCAAAGCGACGATACGCTGCCGGCACTGGATCACGCCCTTGATGACCCAGTAGATGCTGCCGCCGTCCAGCAGCTCGGATTCGCGTTTCGGCCACATGCGGGTGACATGCCGATACGGGCCATCAGCGCCCTGCCGGGCGCGCTGACGCTGCCACGCGGTCAGGTCGGCGATGGATTCCGTGCCGACGGAAAGTTTCACCAGATTTATGTGGTTCGACAAGGCGGTGCCCCAGATGTGGTGGTGTGTTTGGCCGTTTATCACGCCTGCCGGCGCAACGGAAGGCAGGCGGACGATTGCGCCGGGCGGGGTTTCGGCTTATGGATTGAGTCCCGCATCCGAAAGATTTGGAGGCGGGAAACTCAAAGCGGCATAGCTCAATTGGATAGAGCGCCACGCGACTGGAATCAGTACTTCACCAAAGTTCTGGTTACCGTGTGGGGGATGCGGGTTCAAGTCCTGCTGCCGTTCCCAACATTAAAAGCAGGATAGCTTCATGACCCGATTTGCCGCCCCCATCGCCGAACAGATATGGGACATGAAGTATCGCTTCAAGGCGGCGGACGGCACGCCCAGGGACGTGACGGTCGAGGATACATGGCGGCGCATCGCCACCTCGCTGGCTGCCGCGGAGGCAGACCCTGCGGCCTGGGAGGACACGTTCTACGCCGCGCTTGAGGATTTCAAGTATTTGCCGGCGGGTCGCATCACGGCCGGGGCCGGGACGGCGCGGCAGGTTACGCTGTTCAATTGTTTCGTCATGGGGACGGTGCCGGACAGCATGGGCGGAATTTTCGACATGCTGAAAGAGGCCGCGCTGACCATGCAGCAGGGCGGCGGAATCGGCTACGATTTCTCGACCATCCGGCCCAAGGGGGCGGCGGTGCATGGGGTGGCGGCGGATGCGTCCGGCCCGCTGTCGTTCATGGTCGTCTGGGACGCGATGTGCCGCACGATCATGTCGGCAGGGTCGCGCCGGGGGGCGATGATGGCGACGATGCGCTGCGACCATCCGGATGTCGAGGATTTCATCACCGCCAAGCATGACGCGGCACGCCTGCGCATGTTCAACATGTCGGTGCTGATCACCGATCCGTTCATGGACGCCGTGAAGGCCGGGGGCGACTGGGACCTGGTATTCGGCGGCACGGTCTATCGCACCGTCAAGGCGCGCGACCTGTGGGACGCGATCATGCGGTCGACCTATGAGGTGGCGGAGCCTGGTGTGATCTTCATCGACCGGATCAATGCGGCCAACAACCTGAGCTATTGCGAGACCATTGCCGCGACGAACCCCTGCGGCGAGCAGCCCCTGCCGCCTTATGGGGCCTGTCTGCTGGGGTCGATCAACATGGCCCGGCTGGTCAGCGATCCGTTCGGCGATGCGGCGGCGCTTGATGTGGACGCGCTGGGCACGCTGGTCGCCACGGCGGTGCGCATGATGGACAATGTCGTGGACGTCAGCCAGTTCCCGCTTGAGGCGCAGCGCCGCGAGGCGCAGGCCAAGCGGCGGATCGGACTTGGTGTCACCGGGCTGGCCGATGCGCTGCTGATGGTCGGCCTGCGCTATGGCTCCGAAGAGGCGGCGCGTCAGACCGACCGCTGGATGCACGCGATCGCGCGCGCCGCTTATCTGGCGTCGGTCGATCTGGCGAAGGAGAAGGGTGCCTTCCCGCTGTTCGACGCAGAAGCCTTCCTTGCGTCCGGGGCAATGCAGGCCATGGACGAAGACGTGCGCGATGCGATCCGGGAACACGGCATCCGCAACGCCCTGCTGACCTCCATCGCGCCGACGGGCACGATCAGCCTTTATGCGGGCAATGTGTCGAGTGGGATCGAGCCGGTCTTCGCCTATGCCTATACCCGCAAGGTCCTGCAGAAGGACGGCACGCGGACCGAGGAAGAGGTCGTCGATTACGCCGTGCAGATGTGGCGCGACCTGAATGGGGACGCGCCCTTGCCCGACTACTTCGTCAATGCACAGACGCTGGCCCCGCTGGACCATGTGCGGATGCAGGCGGCGGCACAGACCTGGATCGATTCGTCGATCTCCAAGACGATCAACTGCCCGGAGGATATCAGCTTCGACGACTTCAAGGAGGTCTACATGGCCGCCTGGGATCAGGGCTGCAAGGGCTGCACGACCTACCGCCCCAATGCGGTGACCGGGTCCGTGCTGAGCGTGTCCGACGACAAACCCGTGGCTGTCCCGCACGAGGGCGGTGGGGCCGAGGTCGTCTACATGACCGAACCGCTCGACCGTCCGACGGAACTGGAGGGGGCCACCTACAAGTTGAAGTGGCACGACAGCGAGCATGCGATCTACATCACGGTAAACGATCTGGTGGTGGCCGGGCACCGGCGCCCTTTCGAGGTCTTCATCAATTCCAAGAACATGGAGCATTTCGCCTGGACCGTGGCGCTGACGCGGATGATCTCGGCCGTGTTCCGGCGCGGCGGCGATGTGACCTTCGTGGTCGAGGAACTGAAGGCCGTCTTCGATCCGCGCGGCGGGGCCTGGATGCAGGGCAAATACGTGCCCTCGATCCTCGCGGCCATCGGCGGCGTGATCGAAAAGCACATGATCGCGACGGGCTTCCTGTCGGGCGAAGGCGAAGGGCTGAAGACCGACCCGCAGGCGGATGTCGTGAACCTGACAGGTGCCCCGCGCGGTAAGGCCTGCGGGTCCTGCGGCAGCTACGACCTGCGCATGGTCGAAGGCTGCATGACCTGCGGCAGCTGCGGGTATTCGAAGTGCGGGTAGGCGGCGGAGGCTGTCGATGAAGTGAGATGAAAAAAAATGTTTGTCCATTTTAGCCCACTTTCTGTCCATTATAGCCGCCAAAGTTTGTCCATCGGCCCATTTCTGGGCCGATGGGCCTTAAAAACCTCGCAAAAGCGCGGTCGGATGCGCGCTGGGATGAAGTAACGAGCAAGTCGTGGATGCCGCGCCACAGAGCAAGGAAAGGGCCGCGAATTAATTCGCTGCCCTTTCTGATTTTATCTTGCCATCTCTCAGACGTTCAATTCGTCCAGGGCAAACAGGATGATTAGCAGGTATTCCGGATCGAAATTCTACGCGGTGCTTTTCACGCGAACGGAGTTCGGCCTGCAACC
>NZ_JBMERN010000056.1:0-25329 GCF_049310965.1 Loktanella sp. DJP18
TGCAACCTCGGCCCAGCTGTTTATCGCCACGATCGATCTCGATCCGGCGGGCATGATGGATCAGCCTTAAAACGTGGCGTCCAAGGCCGTAGACGGTGGCTTTGCCTTGTCTCGCTGCAGGGACCGCGGCTTGCGGTGACGAACCTCTCGTTGAGATGTCAGACCGTCGGCATGGCGCGTGCAGACGGCTTCACTTGCTAACGCAAGTTTTCCAGACGTTAATCAAGCGGACGGGCGGCGAGGTTCGCAGGCCGCGGACGGATTGGTGCGCCTTGGGGTCGGTGTCCAGTCAGTGAACGTGGGGCGCAGGTCACAGTGCCAATCCAGGCACGACGCAGCGCAGGACGACGTCCGCAAGGGCAGGCCCCACGGAATGGCATGACGCCTTCCAGCACCGCTGTCGGCTACTTCTTTTTCTTTTCGTTGATGTTCAACGGGGTCTTGCCCTTGTTGAAATCGGCGGTGGCCAAAACCTTCACGGCTTCCTTCTTGGGTTTCTTGGCTTCCTTGCTGCCGCGCTGCTTGTCGCCTTTTGACATGGTGGTGCTCCTCGCTTCGGATCTCGCTCGATCATCCCGATCGGCTTGGGTCGCCCTCGGACGTCCCGGCGGGTGGGGCGCGGGTCATGCCCTCCCCGAGCGGAGGGCCGTGCAATGACATCATCCTATCCGTGTTGCAAACGCCAGCACTGGTTTCCGGTCACTCCAATTCGTGACAACGGCGGACATGCAATACCGACTGCCTTTGCGGCGCTACGCCTGCCGGGTTCTGCACGACATGGCGGGCACCACTGTCGTCGGGACACCTGTGATCTTGTCGGTGTGGGACAGCCCACAGCATGGGGGCCTTTAGAAGAGCCCGTGCAGCGGCCTGCAGATTTGCCAATGCGGCCGCTTGACCTGGCCGGCTGTCACACCATTTCGGCTGCGATGGCCTGGCTGATGCCCCGCGTCTGATATTGACCGACGCCACGCGGTCCCGTCACGACGCCGTCGCGCACGATGGTCTGGCCCCGCAGGATCGTGCGGACCGGCCAGCCGGTGATCTGCATACCCTCGTAGGGCGTGTAGTCGGACCCGTGATGAAGGTCGGCCTGCGTGATCGTGGCCACCTTCCTTGCGTCCCACAGCGTGATGTCCGCATCCGCGCCGATCACCAATGCGCCCTTCTGCGGGTAGAGGCCGTAGAGCTTGGCGGGGTTGGTCGATGTCAGCGCGACGAAGCGTTCCAGGGTTATGCGGCCCTTTGTGACGCCCTCGGAAAACAGGATCGGCAGGCGGGTCTCGACGCCGGGGATGCCGTTCGGGACCCACTTGAAGGAGGTGCGCGCGCGCGGATTGTCTTTCCCGGTGCCCCCCGACCCTTCGTAGAAGAAGGGGCAGTGGTCGGACGAGAAGATTTCGAATGTGCCGTCGCGCAGACCCTCCCAGATGGCGGCCTGACTGTCGGCGTCGCGCGGCGGCGGCGAGCAGACGTATTTCGCGCCTTCGAAGTCCATGTTCAGACCCTTCAGGTCGTCGCGGGTCAAGGCGATGTATTGCGGGCAGGTCTCGGCGTGGACCCGCATGCCACGCTTCTGGGCCCACTGGATCTGCTCCATCGGATCGCGGCCAGACACATGGACGATCACGATGGGCACATCGGTCAGTTGCGCATGGCTGATGGCGCGGTGGGTCGCCTCGCGCTCGGCGACCTGATGGTGTGCCTCGGCATGGTAATAGGGCGCGGTCTTGCCTTCGGATTCCAGCCGGGCGGTCATGTACTTGATCGCGTCGTGGCCTTCGGCGTGGACCATGACAAGCGCCTTTTCGCGGCGCGCCACGTCGAAGACGGCCAGCAGTTCGGCGTCGTTCAGCACCAGATCGTCGTAGGTCATGAAGACCTTGAACGACGTGTAGCCGTCGCGGACCAGTGCGGGCAGTTCCTGTCCCAGCACCTGCGGGGTGGGGTCGGAAATCACCAGATGGAAGGACACGTCGGTGTAGCACTGGCCGTCGGCCTTTGCGTGATAGGCGGTGACGCAGTCGCGCAGGGACGATCCCTTGACCTGCATGGCAAACGGCAGGACCGTCGTGTTGCCGCCCGCCGCCGCAGACCGGGTACCGGATTCAAAGTCATCGGCCATGACGGTGCCGTCAGAGGTCGGTTGCGCCAGATGCACGTGGGCGTCGATGCCGCCGGGCAGCACGAAAAGACCAGTCGCGTCGATCTCTTCTGCCGCGCCGTCGATGCGGGATGCGATGTCGGTGATCCGTCCGTCGCGCACGCCGATGTCGGCGCGAAAGCGGTCGGATGCGGTGACGATGGTGCCGCCCCGGATCGCCAGATCGTGCGGCTTGCTCATGATGCCAGCGCCTGTTGCGACACCACCTCTGCCAGTGCTGCGGTCAGTTTGTCGACCTGCGCCAGGCTGTTGTAGTGGACCATCGACACCCGCAGCACGCCGCTGTCGTGGGATTCGTGCAGGTCTTCGACCAGACGGCGCGAATGGAAGTCGCCGAAACGGATCGCGATGCCGTGGACGTCCATCGCGCGGGCGATCGCGCCCGAGTCGTGACCGTCGAAACGGAAAGCGATGGTCGGGACGCGCGTCCCGGGGGTAAAGCCGCGCCCGACGACGTGGCAGTAGTTGCGCCCGCCAAGCCATGACAAAAGGCGGTCGGCCAGCAGGTTCTCCTGCGCGGTGATCCCTTCGAAGGCGGCCTCCAGCCTGTCCCGCGTGCTGCCGGTGGCACCCTGACGCGCGCCGAGTTCGGCCAGATATTCAACCACCGCCGTCGTGCTGTAGGCCAGTTCGTAGTTCGGGTTGCCCGGCTCGAGCTTGCCGGGGATTTTGTCCTTGCCGTAGAACGAGTGATACTGGCCGTCCAACTCTCCCAGCAGATCGTACTTGCCATACATGATCGCCATGTGCGGGCCGTAGCATTTATAGAGGCTGAAGATGTAGTAATCCGCATCCAGCGCTGCGACGTCGATCGCCCGGTGCGGGGCGTAGGCCACCGCATCGACGCACAGCCGCGCGCCGCGGGCGTGGACGAAATCGGCAAACTCTCGAATGGGATTGATCCAGCCGAGGATGTTCGAGGCGTGATGGACGCACACCAGCCTGGTCCGATCGGTCATCAGCGGCGCGAGGTCGTCCAGCCGCATCGTCAGGCTGTCAGGGTCAAGTGGCCAGTTCTTGATGACGATCCCGAACTCCTCCAGCTCTTTCCACGGGCCGATGTTGGATTCGTGGTCGGCGTGGCTGACGATGATCTCGTCGCCGGGTTTGAATTGTCGCCGCATCGATGCAGCCAGCGTCCGCATCAATTGCGTGGTCGAAGGGCCGAAGACGATCTCTTCGGGCCGTGCCGCGTTGACCAGCGTCTGCGCGGCCTTGCGGCCCAGCATCAGCCCTTCGGCGGCGGCCTGCGACACCGCATAGCTTCCGCCGATCTGGACGTTCCGGTGAATCAGGAATTCGCTGATCCTGTCCACCACGCCGCCGACGATCTGGCTGCCGCCGGCGTTGTCGAAGAACACCCAGGGTGCCTTGAGGCCGGGGAACTGGCTTTGCACGAAATCCATATCAAGCGCGTCTTTGATCATCGTCTGTCCTGTCATCAATGGTTCAGCACTGCGCCCAGAAAATTGCGCGTGCGGGGTTCCTTGGGGTTTTCCAGCAGGTCTGCGGGGGTGCCGGTCTCGATCACCTCTCCGCCGTCCATGAAGATCACGCGGTCGGCGACCTGACGGGCAAAGCCCATCTCGTGCGTGACGACGATCATCGTGACGCCGGTGCCGGCCAGCGCCTTCATCACGTCCAGCACCTCTCCGACCATCTCGGGGTCCAGCGCAGAGGTCGGCTCGTCGAACAGCAACACCTGCGGTTCCATCGCCAGCGCGCGGGCGATGGCGACACGCTGCTGCTGGCCACCCGACAGGTGTTGGGGATACTTGTCGGCCTGTTCCGCGATGCCGACGCGGGCCAGCAGGCGGTCGGCCAGCTTTGCCGCTTCGGCGCGGGAAGTGCCGCGGACCCGGCGGGGGGCGAGCATGACGTTGTCGCGGACGCAGAGGTGGGGAAACAGGTTGAAGCCTTGAAAGACCATGCCGACCTCTGCCCGGACCTTTGCCAGGGCACGCCCTTTCACGACGGGGATGCCGTCGACGCGGATTTCGCTGGCCGGGTCGAAGTCCTCCAGCCGGTTGATGCAGCGGATCAGGGTCGACTTGCCGGACCCGGACGGGCCGATGATGCAGACGACTTCGCCTTTCGCGATGTCGAGGTCGATGCCGCGCAACGCCTCGAACGTGCCATAGTACTTGCGCAGGTTGCGGATAGAGACATAGCTCACGCCCGGCGTCCCCCGTTGTAGCGGCGTTCGAGGTAGGACACGAACAGCACCAGCGGCCACAGGAACGCGATGTAGATCAGCGCGGCCCCGATCAGTGGCGACGGGTTGGCCGTCAACGCCTGCGCCTGCGTTGCCTGCTTCAGCAGGTCGGGCATCGCCACGACCGAGGCGAGCGCCGTGTCCTTGATCACGTTGATGGCGTTGTTGGTCAGCGGCGGGATCACGATCCGCACCGCCTGCGGCAGGATCACGTCCACCATGGTCTGCCGCTGGTTCAGGCCAAGGGCGGCAGAGGCCTCGAATTGCCCGTGCGGGATCGCCTCGATGCCGGCGCGAAAGATCTCGGCGGTGTAGGCGCCGGATACCAGCGTCAGCGCGGCCATGGCAGAGGCGAACGAGGTCAGCCGGACGCCGACGAAGGGCAGGGCGTAATAGACGACGATCAGCAGCACGAGCAGCGGGATCGACCGGAAGATATCGATGTAGAGCCGCATCAGGATGCGCACCGGCTTGACCGCGTATAGCCCGAGCAGCGCCACGATCAGCCCGAGGATCAGTCCCGCGACAATGCTGGCGGCCCCCAGTTGCAGGGTCAGCCACAGCCCGTCCAGCAGCATCGGCAGGCTGCGGCGCAGCACGGCCACGTTCAGAAAAGTGTCGAAAACGTCCATCGTATTCTTTCAGAAGGGGTGGCACGGCCCCGGATGGGACCGTGCCCGTCGCGATCAGTTCAGGGTCGGCATGTCCATGACGGTCACGGTCGAGGTCGTATCCTCGGGGACGGCACCGAACCACTTCTCGTGCAGGCCGGCGATGGTGCCGTCCTCCTTCAGCGTGGTCAGCACGTCGTTGACCTCGGTCGCCAGCGGCGCGTCCTTGGCGAACATCATGGAGTATTTCTCGCCGGTCTCGATGCGCTGGACGACCTTCAGTTCGGGTTTGTCCTTGACGTAGTATTGCAGCGCCGGAATGTCGGAAATGTACCCGTCGATCCGGCCAGCGGCGAGGTCCAGCATCGCCGGTGCAAGACCCTCGTAGCGGTTGATCGTGGCAAACCCGTATTCCGCCTGATGCTCTGTCGCCCACATGTCGCCGGTCGATCCGGTGTCGACGCCCACGACCTTGTCCTTCATCTCGTCCAGCGAGGCCGGGCCACCTTCCGCCACGGTCAGCGACTGGTCGCTGTCGTAGTAGGGCTGGGCGAAGGTGACGGATTCCAGACGTTCCTGCGTGATGGTGATCGACGACATGGCGATGTCGACACGACCGGACTGCACGGCCGAGAACAGCCCTTGGAACGGGATGTTCACGATTTCGACGCCGCGGCCAAGCTTCTCGGCGACGGCATTCACCAGATCGACCTCGAACCCGACGTTGGCCCCTGTGTCGTCCTGAAATTCCCACGGCACGTTGCCGATGTTCGCGCCGACCTGAAGGTCCTGTGCGACGGCCACGCCGCCAAATGCAGACGCCATCAAGGCCATCGTCGCAATCTTGCTGATCTTTCCAAACATGATGTGGTTTTCCCTGTCGTTTCTGAGATTATTGCTTCATTATTGGTCTGACCGGTCAGACCGGTCTGACTAATTACAAACACGCGGCCGCAGTTGTAGCAAGACTTGGCGTTGGGAAACCTGCCTTGGGACGCTATACGATGAAAAATGCGCCACTCCGAAAGACACGGGATGAACCACAGAAGCGGCAAGAGCGTCACTCAGACCGTCGCGGCCACCTTGCAGGACATGATCCGGTCGGGGATCCTGAAGCCCGACGAAAAGATCCCCTCTCAACGCATCCTGTCGGAGCAGTTGCAAGTGTCCCGGGCGTCCCTGCGTGAGGCGTTGCTGACGCTGGAAACGCTCGGCCTTGTGCGCACCTACCCGGCGCGCGGCACCTTCGTCACCGGCAGGCAGGATGCGGGCGGCCCGCAACCCTGGCGCTATGACGGTCAGGTCCGGATCGGCGACGTCTTTCAGACCCGCGCATTGGTGGAAGCGGAACTTTGCCGCCTTGCGGCCCCCCATGTCACGGCCGCGATCGCCGATCAGCTGGAACAGGCCACAGCCACGTTCGAGACGGCTTGGACGGCGGGCGACCTCGTGACCCACGTCGACGCCGATCTGTGGTTTCATGGCCTGATCGTGGAAACCTGTCCGAACCCGATGCTGCGCGATTTCTACCGATCCGTTCGGGACCTGATGACCGAAAGCCAGCGCGTCCCGATCCCCAATACCGCCATCGCGCGGATGCAGGCATCGATCAGCGAACACCGCGCGATTCTGGACGCCCTGCGCAGAAAGGACGGTTCCGCGGCGGCCAAGGCCATGCAGACCCATATCCGCAACACCGCGGCCTGCGCGGGTGTGTCACTGGCCTAGTCCGGGTTGCGGTCCGCGTAGGCCTGCGCGATCTCTCCGGCGCGGGCGATCCAGACGGCGTAACGGTGTGCGGCGATATGGGTCAGCGCGCGGCGCAACTGGCGCAGGCGAAAAGGCTGGCCAACGATGTAGGGATGCAGGGCGATGCCGTAGACCAGCGATTGCCCGGCACTCTGGTCCAGCAGCTCGTCGAAATTGTCGATGATCATGTCGGCAAATTCCGCGGCACCGGTCTTGCGACCCACGATGGCCGGGATGTCGTTGATCTCTTGCCCGTAGGGCAGGGCCAGCAAAGGGCCTGACCGGGTGCGCAGCCAGACGGGCTGGTCGTCCATGCACCAGTTCATCGTATAGGTGTAGCCGGCCTCGACCAGCAGGTCCGGCGTGACGTCGGTTTCCGCGATCCAAGGCGACAGCCAGCCGCGCGGTCTCGTCCCCGCACCCGCGGCGATCACGTCAGAGCAGTCCGCGATCATCGCGGCTTCCTCGGCCTCGGTCATGCCGCTCTGGCTTTCGGAGTTGGTGCGACCGTGGCCCGCGATTTCGTCGCCGCGATCCTGATGGGCCGTCATCAGGTCGGGGGCGTAGGCATACATCGCGCTGTTGGGCAGCACCGTGGCGGGCAGGTCCAGCGCATCCAGCAGCGCGATCAGCCGCCATGCGCCGACCCGGTTGCCATAGTCGCGCCAGGCGTAGTTCAGCACGTCGGGTTGCGGTTCGGCATGGCCGATCTGCGCGCCCCTGCCTTCGCCAAAGGCAAAGTGTTCGAGATTCACACCAAGATAGATGGCCAGCCGCTTGCCACCCGGCCAGTCAAAATCCGGTCGATGGGTGATGGCACGGTAGTCGTAGCGTCCGTGGGTCGGCAGGGTCACAGTGGCGCCTCTGCCAGCCCGGCGCGTTCGAGCAGTATTTCCGCGCTGTCGTTCCAGACCTGCGTGGCGACGATCAGCCCATCCCGCACCGTGAAGATGTCGATATAGCGATTGCCGTCGAAGGCGGTGCCGTCCGGCCACGCGCCATGCAGATGGCCGGTGTTGTAGACATGCACATCGCCGGTGTCGGGGTCCAGCGCCGCATCGGTGCGGATGAACCGCTTCTTGACCCAGGCGTATCGCTGTGCGTTGAAGGCCGTCGTCTGCGCCGGCGCGGTAAAGGCGCGGCCACCGGTGAAGGTAATGGTCAGCCCGTCGGCGACATAGACCGAAGCGCCTTCGGGATCGGGGATCATGGAGCGTTCGAGGTAGGATTCCACCACCTGAATCGCGTGGGTCACGGGGTCATTCACAGGTCTTTCGTCCTCTCCAGTGCGGCCCGCAGGCCGTCGATCAGCGGGACCGGGAAACCCGCCGCGGCCTCTGCCACATGTACCATTCCGGCACAGCCCAGAACGATGGCGTCGATATCATCTTCTGCTACCGCAGCGCGGGCCTGCTCCAGCACGCGGGGAATGGCGGTCTTGGGGTCGGTTTCAAGGTCCAGCACCGGCACGCCGCTGGCGCGGATGCGCACGCAGCGGGCCGACAGGCCTAGGGCCGCGATATTGGTCGCCAGAACCGGGATCGACACGTCCATGGTCGTCACGACGCTGAACCGGCCCAGTTGTGCCGCCTTGAGGTAGGCAGCTTCTCCAATCCCCAGCACGGGGCAATCGACCAGCGCACGGGCCGCCGCCAGACCGGTGTCGTCGAAGCAGCCGATGATGATGGTCGTGGCACCGGCGTCGGCAGCCTGTCGCACGAGGCGCAGCATCGGCGGGATGCAGGCGGCACCGTCCGCCGGCCCCTGAATGGCGGGTGGGCCGTCGTGGGATGTCCAGCCTTCGATCCGCGCGTCCGGCCGTTTCTGCCGTGCCGTGGCAAGCAGCGTGTCGGTCATCGCGACGGTGCTGTTGGGATTGATGATGACGATCACATCAGGCCTTTGCCGGCATCCGATGCCGCCCGCGCCCTGCGGCGGTTGCCCATCAGCGCGACGGTCAAGAACACGCCGATGATGGCCAGCGAGAAGCCCGTCGTCAGCGTCCCCAGCGCATAAAGCACCGGTGAGGTCACGTTGGTCGTCATCCCGTAAATTTCCAGCGGCAGCGTGTTGTAGCTGCCCGCCGTCAGCAGGGTCCGCGCGAATTCGTCATAGGACAGGGTGAACCCGAACAAGGCGACGCCGATCAGCGAAGGCGCGATGATCGGCAATACGACATGCCGCAGGGTCTGCCATGGCGACGCGCCCAGATCGCGGGCCGCTTCCTCAAAGCTTTTGTCGAAACGGTTGAAGACGGCGAACATGATCAGCAGGCCGAAGGGCAGCGTCCAGGTGAGTTGCGCGCCAAAGCCGGACGTTGCCCAGTGGACGGTCAGGTCGGCCTGACTGAACATCAGGCCCACGCCGAGCGAGATCAGGATCGACGGGATCACCAGCGCCGTGATGATCAGATAGAACAGCACGCCTGACCCATAGAACCGCTTGCGGAAGGCCAGCCCGCCCATGACCGAGACGACGACCGTCGTGACCATGACCATCAGGCCCAGCACGATCGACCGGCTGAAACTGCCCCAGATGTCACCGACCGCTTGCTGTTCGAACAGATCGCGGAACCAGTAGGTCGACACGCCGCGCATCGGGAATGTCAGGCCGCCGCCTTCGCCCTGGAACGACAGGATGCCGATGGTGATGGTGGGGCCGTAAAGAAACAGCATGAACAACGCGAAGAACGCGGTCAGGACGTAGAAAGACCGGGGGCGTGGTTCCATGTCAAAGCTCCTTTCGGATATCGACGAAGCGCAACAGGATGCCGATGGTGATCAGCACGGTGGCCAGCAGCACGATCGCGGTGGCGGATGCGCTGGGGTATTGCAGCAGGGCGATGTCGTTCGAAATCAGGCGGCCGACGTTGGCGGACTGCGACCCGCTCATGAAGCGCACGGTGATGAAATCGCCCATGACCAGCGTGACGACAAAGATCGTGCCGATCATGATACCGGGCTTGGTCAGTGGCAGGATCACGTTCCACAGGATCTGCGGGCCGGAGGCACCTGCGTCGCGCGCCGCCTCGATCAGCGATTTGTCGATCCGCATCATGGTGTTGAAGATCGGCACTACCATGAACAGCGTGTAGAGGTGGACGAAGGCCAGGATCACGGCAAAGTCGCTGAACAGCAGCCATTCGAGTGGCGCATCGATCGCCCCCCACGACAGCAGCGCGGAATTGGCGATGCCGTTGCGCCCCAGAAACGGAATCCACGAGATCATGCGGATGATGTTGCTGGTCCAGAACGGGATCGTGCACAGCAGGAACAAGGCAATCTGCCAGGTCTGGGTGCGGATGTGAAAGGCCAGGTAATAGGCCACGGTAAACCCGATCAGGAACGTCAGCGCCCATGTGATCGCGGCGAATTTGAACGTGTTCAGGAAGACGAGGTATGTGACGGGCGACCCGAACAGGAAGTCGTAATTCTCCCATGAAAATGCCGGAACGATGCTGAATTCCGTCGCGGTCCAGAAGCTGACAACCGCGATCAGGATGATCGGAAGAACCAGAAACAGTGCCAGCACGATGGCCAGCGGAGAGACCATCAGCCAGCCGGTCAGGTTGGGTCTTGCTTGCATCTTCGACACTTTCAAAAGGGTGCGGCGCGCGTGTGGGAGGTCACGCGCACCGCCTTGGGTCCATCAAGCGGCGATGAACTCGTTCCATTTGCGGACCATGTACTGGTTTTCGTCCATGACGGAATTCCAGCAGGCTACCGACCCCATGCGGTCTTCGAACGACCCGCCGTCGCGTGTCTCTCCTGCCTGGGCCAGAGGCGCACCCTGAGGCGACGTGATGACGTCCGTGGCAGCCTTGCCTTCGAACCAGTAGCACCATTCATTTTCGGACATGAATGCCTTGGAGGTTTCGGGCACGGCGGAATAGTAGCCTTGCCGCATCAGGAAACCGCCGGCCCAGCCGGACAGATACCAGTTGATGTAGTCATAGGCTGCATCCAGCTCCATCCCCGACAGGGCCGCGGAAATACCCAGCCCGCCGCCCCACGACCGATAGCCTTCTTCCAACGGCTGATAGACGCAGGGAATGCCCTGAGACTTGACCGCCGTGATGGCGGGCGACCACATCGACTGGATCACGACCTCTCCGGAGGACATCAGGTTCACGCTTTCGTCGAAGGACTTCCAGAAGGCGCGGAACTGGCCGTTCTTCTTGGCCTCGGTGAAGATGCCGATCGTCATGTCGATCTCTTCGGGGGTCATGTTGCCCTTGTCGGGGTAGGTATATTCGCCCATAGATTCCACGACCATCGCCATGTCCATGATCCCGATGGACGAAATGTCGAGGATCGACGCCTTGCCCTTGAATTCCGGGTTCAGCAGTTCCGACCATTTGGTGATGGGGCGCCCGATCAGGTCGGGGCGGATGCCCAGGGTGTCGGCGTTGTAGATCGTGGGGATCAGGGTCATCCAGCCGGACTCTTCCTGCACGAACTCGGTCCCGTTCTGGCCCGTGGTAAAGCCAACCGAATGCGGCGCTGTACCCTGTGCGATGACGCTGTCCGGTGTCAGCTTGCCGGACTTGAAGATGCCGACGATCTTGTCGTAGTTCGCCAGCTTGGACGTATCCATCGCCTGAAGGTTGCCTGCCGCCCAGACCTTCTTGCAGATGAAATACTCGATGTCCGCGATGTCAAAGCTGTTGGGCTGGGTCGCGGCGCGCTGGGTCACGCTGTCGGTGTCCAATGCGGTCATCTCAAGCGTGAAGCCGAGGTCTTCCTTCACCTTCTGCGCCACCTCGTTGAGGTTCGACACGCCGGTTCCGAACTGGCGCAGGGTGATGTCCTTGATGTTCTGCGCCCAGATCATCGGGGCACCCAGCGTGGACCCTGCCGCGAAGGCCGCGGTGGCGGTTGCACCTTTCAGGACGCTGCGACGGGATAACTTTGTCGTCTCTGTCATGTCTCTCTCTCCTTGTTGGGAATGCGGCGTTTTCTACGCCGTCAGGGGGTGAAGATTCCTGGCGTTCCAGGTCAGGCCGATGCGGTCACCGGGGTGGTGCGGGGCGTCGTAGAAGGCGGCGTCGGGCACGAGGGCCGTCACTTCCTGGTCGCCTGCCACGCGGGCCAAGACGCTGACGTGGGTGCCCTGGTATTCGATGGCCGTGACCTGTGCATCCATCTGGCCAGCGTCCGGGGCCACGACCTGCACCGCGTCGGACCGGATCGCAAACTGGCCACCCGGCAGCGCAATGACGTTGTGACCGCCCATGAACTGCGCCACGAAACGGGTGCGGGGCGCATTGAAGACCTCCCGCGCGGGACCGGCCTGTTCGATGACGGCGTTGTTCATCACGACGACCTCGTCCGCCAGCGCCAGCGCTTCGTCCTGCCCGTGGGTGACGTGAACGAAACTGATGCCCAGTTCCTTTTGAAGATTGCGCAGCTCTGTCCGCATCCGGACCCGCAGGAAGGGGTCCAGCGCCGACAACGGCTCGTCCAGCAATAGCACCTGAGGCCGCGTGATCAGTGCGCGGGCCAAGGCCACACGCTGCTGTTGCCCGCCCGAAAGCTGCGCCGGCAGCCGGTCCGCCAGTGCGGACAGATCCACCATCTCCAGCATCTCGCTCGCCTTGGCGCGGCGGTCCCTGGCATCGACGCCCTTCATCTTGAGGCTGAACGCCACGTTGTCGGCGACGCTGAGATGCGGGAAAAGCGCATAGCTCTGAAACATCATCGCCGTCCCCCGCTTGGCCGGCGGCAGGTTGGATATGTCGCGATGGGCCAGCAGGATCGACCCGTCGCTGACCGTTTCATGCCCGGCGATCATCCGCAGGGTCGAGGATTTTCCGCAACCGGACGGCCCCAGCAGACAGGTATAGCTGGCGGGTCGGAAATGGTGACTGACCGCATTCACGGCGACGGTGTCCCCATAGCGTTTGGTCACGTTGACCAGTTCCAGATCCTGAACGACAGGTGTCATGCGGCCCCCTTGGCTGTCGTCGTCAGCAAAGGGGGCCGTGCTGTGCTGCCGCAATGAAATGCTGACCCAACGAGAGCCGCAGACATGGCAACGCCTCAATTTTCGGCGATACTGAGGGGTTTCGCCTACAATTTGCGTCGTTTATTGTATACAATGTAGATTAGTCATGAACGCACATCTGAACGCTTTCTGCATGCAGAGGGTTGTGGCGACGCGCAGGATTCGGCAAGAATCAGTCATGAAACCCGACACCCCGTCCGTCCCTCTGTCTGACAGGTCCGCAACTGCCGCCAGCATCGCGCAAGAGCTTTCGGCCGCGATCCTGTCGCATCGCGTGTCACCCGGTCAGAAATTGGGCGAGGACGAATTGGGCGACGTCTTTGGCGTGTCGCGGACAATCGTGCGCAGCGCATTGCAGACGCTGGCCCACCAGAAACTCGTGGACATCCAGCGCAATCGGGGCGCCTTCGTTGCCAGTCCGACACCGCGCGAGGCGGATGAGGTTTTCGAGGCGCGCAGGCTCATTGAACCGCACGTCACGGAATCCGCGGCGCGACATGCCACACCGCAGGACATCGCGCGGCTGAAACAGCATGTCATGGACGAGCATGATGCCGTGGCCTCTGGCCGACGCGGGGATGCCTTGGCCATGTCGGGCCTCTTCCACGTTGAGATTGCGCGGATTGCCGATCAGGCGACGATCGCCGACATGGTCCGGTCCCTTGTGGAACGCTCCAGCCTGATCATCGCGCTGTATTGGCGCAAGCAAAGCAGCCTTTGCGAGACGGATGCCCATCACGATCTGCTGGACGCCATCGCCGCCGGCGACGGCACGCTGTCACGCGACCTGATGGAACGGCACCTGGACGATTTGCACGACGGTCTCGACCTGCGGATGCCGGACCAGTTGACGGTCAGTCTGAAAGACGCGCTGCGTCCCGGCGATTGAAGCGGGTGATAGGTTGTCATGAATCCGGGCTTTCAACGGCCTGACGCTGACTCAGCAGGTCATGCGCCAGCGGCACGACGGCACCCCGCGCCGACAATTGCCGGCCAAGTCGATCCGTTCGGTATCAGCTGTCGCGTGGACCGGACATCGGTGCTGCGTAGGTGTCGCGCAACTGGTTCTTCTGGACCTTGCCCATCGTGTTGCGCGGCAGTTCTGACACGATATGCACGATGCGCGGGTGCTTGTAGCGCGCCAGTTGCGGGGCAATGGCGGCGCTGATCTGGTCCGGCGTGACGGTCGCGCCCTTGTCGAGCACGACCGCCACGGCGACGCTTTCGCCGAAATCCGGGTCGGGCAAGCCGAAGGCAGAGCTTTCCGACACGCCATCCATGTCGTCGATCAATGCCTCGATCTCTTTCGGGTAGATGTTGTAGCCGCCCGAAATGATCAGATCCTTGGATCGCCCGACGATGGAGACATAGCCGTCGTCGTCGATCTGGCCGATGTCCCCGGTGATGAACCATCCGTCGGGGCGCATGTCGGCCGCCGTCTTTTCGGGCATCTGCCAGTAGCCCTTGAACAGGTTCGGACCGCGCACCTCGATTCCGCCAGGTTCGCCCGGTGGCACGGCCTGGCCATCGGCGTCCGCCAGCCGCAGGTCCACGCCCGGCAATGGCAGTCCCACGGTCCCGGGCTTGCGCAGACCGTCATAGGGGTTCGAGGTATTCATGCAGGTTTCCGTCATGCCATAGCGTTCCAGCACGGTATGCCCGGTGCGGTCGCGCCATTTCAGGTGGGTGTCGAGCAGCATGGGCGCAGAGCCCGACACGAAGAGCCGCATGCCCGCACAGGCGTCTGCCGTCAGACCGGGCTGATCCAGCAGGCGGGTGTAGAAGGTCGGGACACCCATCAGCGTCGTCGCCCAGGGGAAATCGGCAAGGATCGCTGCGGCGTCGAAAGCGCGGTGCAGGATGATCGCGCCACCTGCCATCAGCGTGACGTTGATCGCGACGAACAGGCCGTGGGTGTGGAACACCGGCAGCGCGTGGATCAGCACGTCATCGGCAGTGAACTGCCACAGATCGCGCAGCACTGCGGCGTTCGATGCCAGATTGCCATGCGTCAGCATCGCCCCCTTGCTGCGCCCCGTCGTGCCGGAGGTGTAGAGGAAGGCGGCAAGGTCATCCGCGCCCCGTGCGACCGCATGCAGCAGCGGTGAGGCGTCGCGGGCGGCATCGGTCAGGGTGCCCAGACCGTCCGCATCCAGTGTCAGGACATGGGTGACGCCGGCCCGTTCGGCCACGGGGGTCAGCGCATCCAGCTTGCTCGGATCGCAGACAAAGATGCGCGGGCCGGCGTCGGTCAGGAAATACGACACCTCGGCCGCGGGGTAGCCGGTGTTCAGCGGCAGGTGGATCGTGCCCGCCATGATGGTGCCAAGATAGCAGGCCAGTCCGCTGATCGACTTTTCGATCTGCACCGCGACCCGGTCGCCGGGGACGACGCCCAAGGCTGTCAGCGCACCCGCCATCGCCGCGGCCTGCGCCCACAGTTCGCCATAGGTCGTGGTCGCGCCACTGGTTGCGTCAGTCGCGAAGATCGCATCCTCCCGCCCCACAGAAGCCGTGCGCAGCGCATGGGCGAGGTGGTTGTCGCTGGTCATGGGGTATTGTCCTTATCGTGTCTTCAGCAGGCGGCGCACGGGCGGTGCCGCAATGATCTCGCCTTGCGTGGAATAGGCTTCGTGGTTCCGCTCGATGGTATCCAGATCGTAGAGATAATTCACCATGACGCCCCAGGACGCGGCCTGCCCGTTGGGGCTGGCATCGGCGTCGCGGTTGATCCGTTCCAGCCGCGCGCCGTTGCCAAGGTGAAATCGGGCGACGGGGTCGGTGGCCCCCCCGCGCGGATGGCGGGTTGCCAGCATGTAATGCGCCGCGAGGTCCGACAAGGACACGGGGTGTGCTCCGTCCTCGGCGGCTGCAACCGTGTCGGCCAAAGGCCTAGGCAATTCGTCCACATGCGTCAGCGCCCAGTTGCGCAGACCCGGCACGGGCGACAGCGTGACGAAAGTGGTCAGGTTCGGCCACTCGCGGCCCAGTTCCTCGACCACCTGCTTGATCAGGAAATTGCCGAAGGAGATGCCGCGCAGCCCGGTCTGGCAGTTCGAGATGGAGTAGAACACCGCCGTCCTTGCCGTCGCCGGGGCCATCGTCGGGCGGTCGGCCGCGAGGATTGCGCCAATGGCACCGGGGATGTCGGCAGTCAGCGCGACCTCGACGAAGATCAGGGGATCGTCGCCCAGTGCGGGATGAAAGAAGGCATAGAGCCTGCGGTCGGGGGCGGCGACGCGCCGGCGCAGGTCGTCCCAGCCGCTGATTTCATGCACCGCTTCATACTGGATGATCTTTTCCAGCACATTCGCGGGGGTGTGCCAGTCGATCCTTTGCAGTTCCAGAAAGCCACGGTTGAACCACGACGTGAACAGATGCCTGAAATCCGCGTCGAGGGCGCGCAGACCGGGGTCTTCGCCCATCAGGTGAAGCAGGTCGTCGCGCATCGCCACCAGCCGCCGCGTGCCGCCGGGCGCGCGGTTCAGGCGGCGGATCAATTCTTGCGAGCGGGGTTCGGAGGCCGTGTGCAGATCGCGCAGTGCAGTTTCGTCACCGTCCTGCCATTGCTTCAGCACGGTCTCGGTCCGGCCACGGTCGACGCCGAAACGGTCGCGCAGCATGGTGAAGAAGTCCTGCTTGGCCGCCCAGTCCATGCCGCCGTAGCGGTCGAAGATCGCGCGGGCCAGGGCCAGTCCGGTCGCTTCTCCCTTGCCGGTCAGCAGGGTATCGCACATCTGAGCGACGTTGCGTGGCGCACCGGCACCCATCAGACTGCGGCCACGGTCGGCCACACGGCCCACCAGATCGTTGAAGACGGTCGTCGCGCGCATCACGCCTCTGGCCCCATCAGGACGTCGGGCAGCCAGGTCACGATGGACGGGAAGGCCGACAGGATGACGATCGCCAGCACCATGCACAGCACGAAGGGCATCGATCCGATCAGGATCTTCTTCAGGCTGATATCTGGTGCGATGCCGTTGATCACATAGAGGTTCAGCCCGACGGGCGGGGTGATCAGCCCGATCTCCATGTTGATCGTGACGATGACGGCGAACCAGTAAGGGTCAAAGCCTGCCGCGGTGATGATCGGCAGCAGGATCGGCGCGCTCATCAGGATGACGGCGACGGGCGGTAGAAAGAAACCCGCGACCAGCAGAAAGACGTTGATGATCCCCATCAGGACCCAGCGATTCACGTCGAGGTCCGCGATCCAGGCCGCAATGGACTGCGTGACGAACAGCGACGAGAGCATGAAGCTGAACACGCCCGCCGCCCCGATGATGAACAGGATCATCACCGATTCCCGCGTGCTGTCGCGCAGCACGGCCCACAGGGCTGCGGGTTGCACCATGCGATAGACGACGACGGCCACGATGATGCACAAAAGCGCACCGACGGCGGCGGTTTCCGATGGCGTGGCGATGCCGCCGTATAGCGCGTAAAGCACGCCCGCGATGATGACGATGAACGGGATCACGCGGGGCAGTATCTCGAACTTTTCCTTCCAGGTATAGGTGATCCCGGACAGGGCCACGCCTGCCGCACCGCGCCGCCAGGTGTCGAAGATCGCCCAGGCGATGAACAGCGACACCAGCAGCAGACCCGGCAGGACTCCGGCCAGGAACAGGCGGCCGATGCTGGTTTCCGTAGCGATGCCGTAGACGATCATCGTGACGGACGGCGGAATCAGGATGCCCAGTGTGCCACCTGCTGCGATGGACCCTGCGGCGACCTCGTCCGGGTAACCGCGCTTGCGCATTTCCGGAATGCCCATCTTGCCGATGGCCGCGCATGTGGCGGGGCTGGACCCCGACATCGCGGCAAAGAGCGCGCAGGCCCCGAGGTTCGACACCAGCAGCCCGCCCGGCACGCGGGTCAGCCAGCGTTCAAGGGCCTCGTAAAGGTCGGGCCCCGCGCGGGTCGATGAAATCGCCGACCCCATGATGATGAACATCGGGATCGACAGCAGGGCAAAGGAATTGAGGTCGCCGTAGAACAATTCCGGCAGGGCCTGCAGGCTGCGGTGGCCGTCGAAGACGAACAGGAAACCGGTCGCGACCATCAGCAGGCCAACGGCCACGGGGATGCCGGAAAACAGGATCACGACGGTGAAAAGTGCGACGAGGCCGCCGAGGGCAAGCGGGTCCATCAGTAATCCTCGTTCATTTCAGGGCCGATGGCAGGCAGGCCCTTGGCGTCCATCGGAAAGGCGGTGACCGACAGCCAGAGGTCGGCCAGCAGTTGCAGAAGGAACAGAAAGAACCCGACCGGAATGGCCAGATACGGAATCCACAGGGGTGCGGCCAGAACCGTTTCGGATTTCCAGCCTCGCTGCCATGCAAAGTGCCACATGTCGTAGCCATACCAGAGCATGATCGCGATCATGACGGCAGTGATGACCAGCGTCGCAATGGCAAGGCCACGCCGCATCGCTTGCGGCAGAAGGGTCGGCAACAGGTCGACGCCGACATGGCCGCGCAGTTTCTGCACGTAGGGGAGCCCGATCAACGTGGCGGCGATCATCAGGTAGATGACGACTTCGGTTTGCCAGATGGTCGATTTGTTCAAGACCGCGCGGACAAAGATCATCTGGCAGGTGATCAGCACCGCCGCCAGCATCATCAGCGCGGCGACAACGCCGCACAGGCCCGACAGGCCCATGATCAGGCGAATCGCAAACGGCAGGGAACGGGTGCGGACGGCACCGGGGTCATGTGTCACGAAGATCTACCTTGCTGGACGAGGGGGCGGCGATTGCGCGCCGCCCGTCGTGGACATCACTCGACGGCGAGCGCCATGTCGAGAAGCGCCTGACCGCCATCCGGCATCTCTTCCACGAAGGCCGGGTAGGACGTGGTCTTGGCCAGCTCCAACCAGGCGTTGAAGTCTTCCTCGGTCATCTGGGCGATCTCGACCCCGGCCCCGGAAAAGGCATCGGTCGCGATCTGGTCACCCATCTTGGCCTGCTCCAGATAGAAGGCTTCGGCCTTTTTGCCGGCCTCGGTCAGGGCGGTCTGCTGTTCTGGCGTCAGCCCGTCGAAGGTCGTCTTGTTCATGATCAGCGGCTGATACATGAACCACAGTGCATAGTCGCCGGCAGGCGTGTAGCAGGTCAGCTGTTCATACAGACGGTAGCTGACGAAGCTTTCGGAGGACGTGTTGGTCGCATCCAGCACACCGGTCTGCAACGCGGGATAGATTTCCGACGAGGCCATCGAAGAGATCGAGGCCCCGGCTCCGGCCAGCATTTCCTCGAACGACTTGCCGGCGGCGCGGATGCTGACGCCCTGAACGTCCTCGGGCTTGGTGATGCAGCCCTCATTCGACCCGAATCCACCGGCAAGGTAGCCGTGGACCAGTGTCATGACATCGTCGCCGGCCAGAATGTTTTCGATTTCGGCCATGAAGGGCGAGGCGGAAAGGCGGGCGGCGTGGTCGTGATTCTTCACCAGACCCGGCATCAGGGTCAGGTTGTAGGCCGGCTGCTGGCCGCCCGCGTAGGACAGCGGCAGGACGGTCATGTCCAGCTGACCGCGCGACAGCGGCGTGTACTGTTCGCGGGCCTTGAACAGCGTCTGGTTCGGAAAGATCTGGATTTCGAGGTCGACCCCGGCGGCGGCAACATCGTCAGCCACCATCTGCGCGACCTGATGGCGGACATCGCCCTCGGCCCATTGGTGGCTGAGCTTCAGAGTCTCGGCGAACGCGACAGAGCCGAGAGCCGTGGTCGCAAGCGCCGCTACGGCACCCAAAGTTCCAAGTTTCATTGGTATTCCTCCCCAATCGAATGACGGTTTTGCCGGGGTCTCCTCCAAGATAGGCCCGGCACCTGCGCACAAGGTTAACCAGATTTCGGGGTCACGCAAGAATTATTGTATACAAGAGGCAATGTCTGGTATTCATGGTTTACGATGACCTGAAAGGCTGCGACGTGGTTAGTACCGAACCTCCCAACCTGCGCGATGCGATCGAAGACCGCATTCTGACCGGCGTCCTGCGTCCCGGCACACGGTTGGACGAGGCTTCGCTGGCGCAGGAATTCGGCGTGTCCCGGACACCAATCCGGCAGGCGCTGTTCCAGTTGGCCGCCACCGGCCTTGTCGAACAGTTCCCCAGACGCGGCGCATTCGTCATCGATACCGGACCCGTCCGTTTGCGCGAGATGTTCGAGGTCATGGCCGAACTCGAAGCGCTCTGCGCCCGAAACGCCGCCCGCCGTGCGTCGCAGGCCGACCTTCAGCATCTTGCGACCTGTCATGAGGCGTGCCGCGTCGCAGCGGAATCAGGCGACAGCGACACCTATTATTATGCGAACGAGGCCTTTCACGAGGCCATCCGCGTGATCGGTGGCAATGATTTTCTGCATCTCGAGATCGGTCGCCTGCAAAAGCGTTTGCAGGCGTTCCGGCGGTTGCAACTGCGCGCAAGGGCACGCGTCGGCGCGTCTCTTGCGGAACACGGCGCCATTCTGAACGCGATACAGGCCGGATCGCCGGGCGATGCGGCCGAAGCCATGCGAAGCCATGTGACGATCCAGAATGACCAGTTCACCGATCTGATCGCGACCCTTCAGCGCGAAAAGGCCCACAGCGCAGCGTGACTCGGCATCCGCCACCGGCAGTCGCGACATGTCGGGTGCTGCAGGTGCGCTCACGCCGACCTGTTTGTTGAACGCCGATATCGTGCTACGACGAAGCATGGAATGGGAGCGCGTTGTGGCCATCGTGAACTGCAAACCTGACCGCGTTGCCACTGTGTTCGCCGCGATGGTGGCGTTGGTGCCGGGCTGTGCGGACGCGCAGGACTGGGCGTCTGTCGAGGCTCTTTTTCAGGACCGTTGCGTCGCTTGCCATTCAGGTGAATTCGCGCCCTTGGGACTCCGGCTGGACAGCCATGCCGGTGTGACGACCGGCTCTGAAAACGGGTCGGTGGTCGAGGCGGCCGCGGTCGAGCAAAGCGCTCTCGTGCAGCGGATCACGGGACAGGCGGAACCTCGGATGCCGCTGGATGGGCCGCCGTTCCTGGACGAGCGACAGATCGACACCATACGAGCATGGATCGACGCGGGCGCGCCCGGGCCGGGCGCAGGGGCACCAGAGGTCGTGGCCGCGGCACCGCTCGACCCCTACGCCGACGATCGCGTGACCTATGACGAGGTCAGGGCCATCTTCGGACGGCACTGCATCGCCTGCCATTCGGACAATGGGCGGCTTGACGCGCCGCCCGAAGGCCTTCGGCTTGACCGATACGACGCGATCCTCGCCGGGGGTGACCGCCTGGTCCTGATTCCCGGGAACGCGCAGGCTTCCGAGATCATCCGGCGGGTCGAGGGGCTTGCCAGTCCAAGGATGCCGTTCGACGGACCGCCCTGGCTGGCCGTTGAAGAGGTAACCCTGTTGCGGGACTGGATCACGGGCGGCGCGCTGTCGGAGGATGGTATCGCGGCACCGATCCCGGTGGGCGGAGAGATCAGGATGCGTGGCATCCTGACCGGCGCGACTGAAATCGACGGTGCCGGGTTCGAGATCACGCCTTCGACGCGCATCGATGACGCGCCACGGCCCGGGGAGGCCGCCGAGGTGCGCGGGCGTATCGACGCCACAGGCCGCATCGTCGCCGAGCGCTTGCGGGACAGGTAGCTGATCCGGGTGCGCGAGGCGTGTTGGCCTGACGCGGCACCGATCAACTGGTCGGAACGGCAGGCCGCGAACGCGGTCCATCCGGATGGTGCGCAATAATTATATTGCGACGAAGCGCAACCTGAAGTAATGTTGTTGTCAGACGCCTTTATCGGCCGGACATCTTCCGGCAGGGTTTTTCGTCAGTTCATATTTTTCCAGATCTGTATTCGGCGCGCGATGTTTCAGTCGCGCGGAACTTCTTTATCCAAGTTCAGAGGCCAGAATATGTCCGCACCTGCATTTCATCGACTGCCATTTCTCACGCTGGTCTGGGCTCTTTGCGCACTTTGTTTCATGCTGCCACTTCAAGCACGCGCGCAGATGGAGTGTCTGCCGGTCCATGACCAGTTGAACGAAGCCGAGGTTGCGGCGGGGCAGGGTGACAAGCGGTTCGGTCGAACGGTCTGCGCCGATGTCGTCGCGATGGACCAGATGCTGGTCTACAATCGGTTCGGGTCGTTCAACCCCTTCGGCATGATGTATGCGCTGCGCCGCGACGTCGTGCCGCTTGGCGAGATGCCGGAGGCCATCACCGCTGACGCCTGTGACACCTTGCTGGGGACCGAAAGCTCTGGCGCTGCCTTGTCGGCGGGCGACGTGCGCCTGAAGGATTGCAAGCGCCCGCGTCCGATGGTGCTGCGCGCCAATGTCGGTGATGTGCTTCACGTCAGGATGACCAACCTGCTTGCACCGGAACAGCCTGATTTCTCCTCCGGCTTCTGCGGGGCGGGCAAGGACATCGTGCCGGGCGTCCGGGGCGACGCATTTCCACGCATCCGCACGTGGATGTCCGAAGGTGATCAGGCGGCCCTCGATCATGGCGAGGCGACCTGCGCCGAAAGTGCCTCGGGCGATCCGGACGGCGACAACAACTGGCCCAAGGAACGCGGCATGAATTTTGCTATCCAGGGTCTGACGGCCTTTGCGATCGCGGACGGCAAGGTCGTGGAGGCACCGCGCCATTGCAAGGGGCTGGCCGCCATCGCGCCCGATCAGACCGAGGACTGCTATTACATGATCGAGAGAGAAGGGCCGTTCTTCCTCGCCTCGACCGCGGCACCGTCCGGGGGCGAGGGTGACGGCGGTTCGATCACGCACGGCCTGTTCGGGGCAGTCCTGGCCCAGAACACCGGCGCGCAGGCCTACCGCAGCCAGACGTCGCACGGCGCGTTCAATGCGGTCTGGACGCAGATGAATAACCCGCGTCACGCGCTGGACACAATCGGCAGCCTGAGCGACTACCAGACGGTCGATGCGCAGGGCATCCCGATCCTGAATGTCTGGCGCACGGCGGACAACGACACGGTCGAGGTCGTCCACGCCGATCTGAACGCCATCATCCATCAGCCCGCGACGGGCGACACGCCGTCCCACAGTTTTCGCGAGTTCAGCGTCTTTTTCCATGACGAGCTGAAGACCTTCGTGAACCGCAACTTCGAGGAGCTGGGCGATTTCGCGACAGGCCAGTTGGCCGGGGTGCGCGACGGATTCGCGATCAACTACGGCGCGGGCGGCATGGGGGCGATGTTGCTGGCCAATCGCAAGGGGATCGGTCCAGCGGCGAACTGCGCCGAATGTCTGTACGAGGAATTCTTTCTGACGTCCTGGGCCAACGGCGATCCCGCCTTGCTGGAGCAATACGGCGACGACCCGTCGAATGTGCATCATTCATACCTGAACGACGCCGTCGTCTTCCGCAATTTCCACGCGGGTCCAAAGGAAACGCATGTCTTTCACCTGCACGCGCATCAATGGTTCGCGGGCAACGATGAAGGGCGGGGATCATATCTGGACAGCCAGACGGTCGGGCCGCAACAAGGCTTTTCCTACAACATCTATGACGGCGGGCTGGAGGTGTATCACCCCTCTGGCACACCGGGTCTGCCGGGCTGGTATGAAACGCTGGGGTCGGGCAATCGCAACCGCACGCCGGGCGATTCCATCTTTCATTGCCACCTCTATCCGCATTTCGCACAGGGCATGTGGGAACTGTGGCGCGTCCACGACGTGCTGGAGGACGGGACGCGCAAGCTGCCAGACGGACAGTGGGAGCCTGACTTTTCCCTTGCCGAGATGGACCTTGAGACGCGCGCCAAGAAGCGGCCGGGTTCCGTCGATCCGGCGACGGGCCGCTGGATCGACCGCATCGATCAGGCGGATCGCGATCAGCTTGGCACGCCGGTGCCAGCGATCATCCCGCTGCCCGATCAGCCCTGGCCGCTGTTGCCGTCCTACGAAGGCAGTGACCTGATCCTGACCGACGCGGGCGAGGTCACGGAGCCTGACGGCAGCGCCGTCGTGGCCGCGGCTGCACCGATCACGACCTTTCCCGGTTACCCGTTCTACATCGGCGGCCAGCCCGGCCACCGTCCGCCGCAGGCCCCGATGGACATCGCAAGAGAGCTTGCCGGCAACACGGTCACCGACGCCTACCTTGACGGTGGGCTGCCGCGGCACGTGCTGACCGACAACACGACGCGAAAGTTTCCGTTCACGGTGCCGACGCTCGATGACCTGACGAACGTGACGTCGCTGGCGGATGCGCTTGCCAACCCCGACCAGCCCGCCCGCGAGGCGGCACAGGCGCAGGTCGTCGCAAAGGCGCTTGCGATGGGTGACATGACGATGAAGTTCGTGACGGCAGAGCTTGATCTGCTGCCCTACGATGGTGCGCCGATCGAACGGACCGGCATGGCGTTTCACGAAAACGGCGTCGTCGACGGCACCGCGATGACCCTGTTCGACGCCTTGGGCGACCCCACGGGTCTGTCGGGTGACGGTCGCACCTACCGGTCGGTCTCGGCGGCTGGCAGTGGCGTGTTCGGTGTCAACGGTGCCCCTGCAAAACCGGGCGCGCCATTTGCCGATCCCTGCGGCGGCTTCAACGATCGGGCGACGCAAGGCGACGGCACGCCGGGCCCGTTCATAGAGGCCGATCCCTTCCTTGATGGCCTTGCAAACAACGTCTTCACGCCCGACCCGGCCGTCGATGGCTATCGCCGCTACGAAGGTTCTGCCGTGCAGCTTGACCTCGTGACGAACCGGGCCGGGTGGCACGACCCGCAGGCGCGGATCAACGTGCTGACGGCGAACTCGGACGGCTACAAGGCGGGGCCGGACGGCCGCGCGCCGACGGGCGGCAAGTATTCCCCAAAGGTGTCGGCCAGCGAAGAACCCTTCTTTTTTCGCGCCCTGTCGGGCGAATGCATCGAATTCCGCCATACAAACGAATTGCCCAAGGATCTGGACCTTGACGATTTCCAGATCCGGACGCCGACCGACACCATCGGACAGCATATCCATCTGGTGAAATTCGACGTGACTTCTTCTGACGGGTCGGGGAATGGCTGGAACTACGAGGATGGCACCTTTGCCGCGGACGAGATCGCGGCGCGCATCTGTGCGGCCAAGAATGTCCAGTCAGCCGACGTCGTCACAGGCGTCCGCGCGGCGGGCGAGTTGAAGATGCGCGAGGTGCCGGGGCTGTGCGAGATGAAGGCGCAGGAGGACGGCAGCGACATCTGGGTCGTCGCCGAAGACTTCAAGGACATATGGCGGCGCACCCTTTCGGACAATCGCGATCTGTTCCAGACCACGACGCAGCGGTGGTTCGCGGACCCGATCCTGTCATCGACGCGGGCGGATGGCGCAACCAACGGCACCGACTTCGATCGCACGCTGCGGACGGTGTTCAGTCACGACCACTTCGGCCCGTCCTCGATCCAGCAGCACGGATTCTACACCGCCCTGGTGATCGAGCCTGCAGAGGCCGAGATCTGCAACACGTCCAAGACCGTCTGCACGCCGCAGCGTACCACGCGCGATCTGATCGTGGCGACCGACATCGACGTTGGCGCGCGCAAGATCATCCGCGACAACATGCCGTTGGACCCCGCGACG
>NZ_JBMERN010000057.1:0-24759 GCF_049310965.1 Loktanella sp. DJP18
CGGGCCGCAACGATCAGCTGGATTCCAGCGACGTCGATGCCCTCGGGCCCGGGCCATGCGGTCGGGTCATCAGCAAGGCCGTCCCGCACGCTGGCGATATCGGTGAGCGTCAAGGATAGAAGGGGTGATGCCACGCCGGCCTCCTGGCAATGTCGATATTGCCGAAGTGGTAGGTTTCAATTCCTAATTATCGATGTAGACGGCCCCGAAGCGTCGCGCCGATTCAACGCAATTCGATCCAAAATTGGGCAGGCGGTCGGCGTCAAAATCTGTCCCGTTCAGCCAGGATGGGCGCGGCCCGTCCGAACCGCGCCGCCAAAGAACTGTTCAGTCGTCCAATGTTTTGTAGAGCTCTGCGTTTCGATGCCTGATCTGTCGACCGAGCGCGGATGTATCCCTGATCGGCCGGAAACAGTATCCGGGACCCGTCGACGCCATGGTGCGGCGCGGAGGAACGCGCGATGCACTTCCGTCTTTTATCGAAAGCGCATGGCGATAATTGCCTTGCGATCGGCCAATACCGAGGGTTTCGGTTCCAGAGCATCCGCTCTGACCGGTCACAACGCTATCAATGATTTGGGTTTGGTGGAGCCTAGGGGGATCGAACCCCTGACCTCTTGCATGCCATGCAAGCGCTCTCCCAGCTGAGCTAAGGCCCCGAACCGTGTGACGCGAACCGCGTCTGCCGTGTGGCGCTGTCTATGCAGCGACCGGGGCGAGATCAAGTGCGAAATCGCGCCCCGGCGTGAACTTTTTCAGTCGTCATCGCCCTTGCTGACATCGGCGATGTCGTCGAGGCTGACGGTGTCGTCATCGTCGTCTTCCAGGACGTCATCGCCCAGATCAACGTCCTCGTCCTCGTCCTCGTCCTCCTCGTCGTCCAGAACCAGATCGTCCTCCTCCTCGTCGGAGACCTTCATCTTCTTGGTCTGGGCGTCCTCGGCGTCGGCCACCATCGTGCGCGTCTTGGCAGTGTCGATGTTCACGACATTACCCGTATAGGGGCTGATGACCGGCGACTTGTTCAGGTCGTAGAATCGCTTGCCCGTCTCGGGGCAGAGGCGCTTTGTGCCCCATTCTTCTTTCGGCATGGGTTTCCCCCTTTGAATGTCGGTGCTGCCCTTGCGGCGGCCTGATGTCCCCTGCCATAAGGCTGACATGGTGTCAAAGACCTTTGGCGCGAGGGCGGAACAAAGGACGCATATGGGCCGCGATCTGATCATTGGCAACCCCCCGATTACCGTCGATCTGCGACGGTCGGCCCGGGCGCGGCGGTTGAGCCTGCGGGTTTCGCGGCTGGATGGCAAGGTGACGCTGACCATGCCGCCGCGCGCGCCCGAGCGGGAGGCGCTGGCCTTTCTGATGGAACGAGAGGACTGGCTGCGCGGTCACCTGTCCGACGTCACCCCAACTGTTGGTGTTTTCGAAGCACAGGAAGTGCTGTATCAGGGGCAATTGCTGCGGATCGAGACTGCGCCGGGACGCCGCATTGCGGTCCAGAATGATCGGCTGTTGCTGCCCGCGGCGGCCGGACCTGCCAGCGTGAAGGCTTTCCTGCGTACCCGGGCGCGGGATGCCCTTGTCGCGGCATCGGACCGGCACGCGGCGCGGATCGGGTGCCGCTACAGTCGGCTGACCCTGCGCGATACCCGGTCGCGTTGGGGGTCGTGTTCGTCAGCGGGCGCATTGATGTATTCCTGGCGGCTGATCATGGCACCGCCCGAGGTGCTGGACTACGTCGCTGCCCATGAGGTCGCGCATTTGGCCGAGATGAACCATTCCGCAGCATTCTGGGCCGTGGTCGCCAATCTGATGCCGGACTATGCCGCGCGGCGGTTGTGGCTGCGGGAAGAAGGTGACCGGCTGCATCGATTGCGTTTCGATGATTGACGTGCCGGTGCGGCCGATCCCATGATCGCCCCATGATCCAGCCCCGTCCGATCGCCGTCGTCGGTGCTGCCCATGACCGTGTCTTTCGTGCCTTGCGAACACAGATTTTGCACGGACAGATCGCGCCCGGCACGACATTGACGCTGCGGGGCATAGCCAAGGATCACGACGTCTCGATGACGCCTGCACGCGACGCGGTGCGACGTCTGGCGTCCGAAGGCGCATTGTCCCTATCGGCTACGGGGCGGATCACGACTCCGCTGCTGTCGAATGACCGGATCGAGGAACTTGCGACGCTGCGCGCCCTGCTGGAGCCGGAGCTGGCGTCGCGGGCCCTGCCGCGCGCGCATTTCGCACTGATCGAGCGATTGGAGACGATCAATCTTGGCGTCAGCCAGATGGTGGCGCGGCATGACGCCAGCGGCTACATCCGCATGAACCTCGAATTTCACCGGACACTATACCTGCGGGCCCAGGCCCCTGCGATCCTTGCGATGACCGAGACCGTGTGGCTGCAACTCGGGCCCACGATGCGGGCGCTTTATGGCCGGTTGAACCGCACCGACCCGCCGATGCACCACCGCCTGATCCTCGCCGCACTGAAGGCCGGCGACGAGCCGGGGTTGCGACTGGCCGTGCGGGGCGATGTGACCAAGGGGTTGCGGCTGCTGAAGGCCTGAATACGGCTCTGGCGGCGGAGGCGCTGTCTGCCCCCCGTCACGTGCCGGGACTCGCCCAGAGGATACGTCCACAATAGCGAGGGGCGGCGTTGACCTGTCGTCAATGCTGTTGCGGTCGAGTGATCGGGCGGGCAGGGATGCCGATGACCGAAGACAGAGAGGCCCCCGGACGCGATCCGGGGGCTGATCCGGTTCAGGCGTGGATCGCACCGTCGCCGCAGGCCAAGGCGGCTTCGCGCACGGCTTCCGAGTAGGTCGGGTGAGCGTGGCAAGTGCGGGCAAGGTCTTCGGCAGCAGCACCGAATTCCATCGCGACGCAGATTTCGTGGATCAGGTCGCCGGCCATCGGGCCGATGATGTGGGCGCCAAGGATGCGGTCCGTCTCTTGGTCGGCCAGAATCTTGACGAAGCCGTCACCCATGAAGTTCGCCTTGGCCCGCGCGTTGCCCATGAAGGGAAACTTGCCGACCTTGTAGGCGCGACCCGAGGCCTTCAGCGTTTCCTCGGTCTCGCCGACGCTGGCGACTTCGGGGTGGGTGTAAATCACGCCGGGAATGACGCCGTAGTTGACGTGGCCGTGTTGCCCGGCAAGGATCTCGGCAATGGCCATGCCTTCATCCTCGGCCTTGTGGGCCAGCATCGGCCCCTTGATCGCATCGCCGATGGCGTAGATGCCGTCGATGTTGGTCTTGTAGCGGTCGTCGACCTCGATCTGGCCGCGGTCGAACAGAGTCACGCCAAGCCCGTCGAGGCCAAGTCCGTCGGTGAAGGGGCGGCGCCCGGTAGCGAGCAACACGGTATCGGCGGTGATCTCGGCCTCGGCATCGTCCTTGCGCATCTTGTAGGTGACGGTGGCCTTCTTGTTCTTGACGGAAACGCCTTGCACAGCGGCCCCGAGGATGAACTTCAGACCTTGCTTGGTCAACATCTTCTGAAATTGCCGCGCGATTTCAGCGTCCTGACCGGGGGTGATCGCGTCGAGGTATTCCACGACCGTCACCTCTGATCCCAGGCGGGCATAGACCGACCCCAGCTCCAGGCCGATCACGCCCGCCCCGATCACGACCATCGACTTGGGAATCTTGCCAAGCTTCAGCGCACCGGTGGACGTGACGACGGTTTCCTCGTCCACTTCGACACCCTTCAGCGGCGACGGCTCTGACCCGGTGGCGATGATGATATGCTTGGCCTCGTGGACGTCATCACCCACCTTGACCTTGCCGGCCTTTGGGATGGAACCCCAACCTTTCAGCCAATCGACCTTGTTCTTCTTGAACAGGAACTCGATCCCCCCGGTGTTCTGACCGACGGTCTTGTCCTTGTAGGCCTGCATCTGGTCCCAATCGACCGAGGGGGTTTTGCCCTTCAGACCCATCTCGGCAAAGTTGTGCTCTGCCTCATGCAGCATCTCGGTCGCGTGCAGCAGCGCCTTGGACGGGATGCAACCGACGTTCAGGCAGGTGCCGCCCAGCGTCTCGCGGCCTTCGACGCAGGCCGTCTTCAAGCCCAGTTGCGCGCAGCGGATGGCACCGACATAGCCGCCGGGGCCAGAGCCGATGATGATGACGTCGTAGCTGGCCATAATGGGCCTCCGTTCATTCAGATGAGGGCAGAAAGCAGCATGAGCATCGTGGCGATGAACCCGATGACCCAGATGATCGAACGCCACGGCGTCCAACCGAAGTAGTAGGCGGGCACATAGGCCACGCGGGCGCAAAGATAGGTCCAGGCACAGGCGGCCGTCAGGCCGGTCCCTTTGTCGCCCAGCGTCACGACGACGACGGCGAGCGTGAACAGGATCAGACCTTCAAAATGATTGGAGAGCGCGCGGATCAGACGACCGGTCCGGGCAGAAACCTGTTCTGGGATCGGTTTGCCAAGGCGGTCGGGGTCGCGCGGCCCCATCGTCTTGCCCGCCGGAAGTTCCATGTTCACGCGCACGGACATCAAGGCGAATTGGACGCCCTGCAACAGGCCGGCGAATGTGAGGGCGGTCAGTTCGGGGGTCATCTTTGTCCCTGTTCGGTCAGGCGGTCTTGAGAAAACGGCCGGTGACGGCATGGCCTGTCTGCGCCTCGGCATCCAGCCATGCCTGCGCTTTTGCGCGGTCGTTCGCCTCGAACAGGCAGAGCACTTCCGCGCCGTCATCGGCATCGCGCCACATCTGCATCAAGGTCAGTCCGGCGTTCATGCGTTTTTCGGCGTCGGCGTCGAAGGCGGATTTGAACCCGGCGAAATCGTCGGTGGAAGTCTGAGTCAGCAGTTGCATCGGTTGGCCTTTCGATGAAGGGGCAGCGGGCCAATGACCCGCCGCACCCTAAAGTTCCGTCAGAGATCCATCAGCAGACGGCGGGGATCCTCCAACGCTTCCTTGACGCGGACGAGGAACGTCACCGCACCCTTGCCGTCGACGATACGGTGATCGTAGGACAGGGCCAGATACATCATCGGCCGGATTTCGACCTTGCCGCCGACGGCCATCGGGCGGTCCTGGATCTTGTGCATGCCCAGGATGCCCGACTGCGGGGGGTTCAGGATCGGCGAGGACATCAGCGATCCGTAGACGCCACCGTTGGAGATCGAAAAGGTGCCGCCCTGCATGTCAGCCATCGACAGTTTGCCGTCGCGGGCCTTGACGCCCATGTCGTTGATCGCCTTCTCGATCCCGGCAAAGGACAACTGGTCGGCGTCACGCACCACGGGGACCACGAGACCGGTCGGCGTGCCCACCGCGATCCCCATGTTGACGTAGTTCTTGTAGACGACATCGGTGCCGTCGATTTCGGCATTCACATCGGGCACTTCGTGCAGCGCGTGGATGCAGGCCTTGGTGAAGAAGGACATGAAGCCAAGTTTCACGCTGTGCTTCTTGAGGAACAGGTCCTTGTATTCGTTGCGCAGGTCCATGATCGCGCCCATGTCCACCTCGTTGTAGGTGGTCAGCATGGCGGCGGTGTTCTGTGCCTCCTTCAGGCGGCGGGCGATGGTCTGGCGCAGGCGCGTCATCTTGACCCGCTCTTCCCGGTCGGCCTGGTCGGCTGCCGTCGCGGCGCGCGGCGCGGCCTTGGAGGCCTCTGCCTTTGGCTGGGACAGCGCCTTCAGCACATCCTCTTTCATCACGCGGCCGTCCTTGCCGGTCGCGGTCACGGCGTCGCGGTCGATACCCTTGTCTGCCATCAGTTTCGTGGCCGACGGGGCATCTTCAGGATCGCGCAACTTGGTGTCTTCGGGACCGGCGTTCACGGTGTCCGTGCCACCCTCGGCCGGAGCGTCTTCGCCCGCGGCGGTCGGCACGTCCTCGGCCTTGGCGGCCTGGTCGGCGTCGGACTTCTCGGGTTTGGCCTGGGCTTTCGGTGCTTCGGCCTTCGTGCTGTCGGACCCGCCTTCGCTGATCTGGGCCAGCAGCGCATCGACACCCACGGTGTCGCCTTCGGCCGCCACGATCTCGCTCAGGGTGCCGGCGACGGGGCTCGGCACTTCGACGGTCACCTTGTCGGTTTCAAGCTCGCACAGCATCTCGTCCACGGCGACAGAGTCGCCGGGCTTCTTGAACCATGTGGCGACAGTGGCCTCTGTGACGGATTCGCCCAGGGTGGGGACGCGGACTTCGGTGCTCATTTGTCTTTTCCTTCGGTGTTCAGGGCCTCGGCCACCAAGGTGGCCTGCTGGGCTTTGTGCTGGCTGGCGAGGCCAGTCGCCGGGGATGCGGCAGCGGCGCGACCGGCATAGACGGGCCTGGTGTGTTTCGCCTTGATCCGGGTCAGGCACCATTCGAGGTTGGGCTCCATGTAGCTCCACCCCCCCTGGTTCTTCGGCTCTTCCTGGCACCAGACCATTTCGGCGTTCTTGAACCGTTCCAGTTCGGCCACGGCGGATTGCGCCGGGAAGGGATAGAACTGCTCGAACCGCATCAGGTAGACGTCGGTGATGCCGCGGGCGTCGCGTTCTTCCAGCAGGTCATAGTAGACCTTGCCGGAACACATCACGACCCGCTTGATCTTGTCATCGGCGGCCAGTTTGGTGTCCGAATGACCCTTTTCCGCATCGTCCCAGAGGACGCGGTGGAAGGACGATCCGGTCGTGAAGTCGGCGGCATCGGACACGGCCATCTTGTGCCGCAGCAGCGACTTCGGTGTCATCAGGATCAATGGCTTGCGATAACTCCGGTGCAACTGGCGACGCAGGATGTGGAAATAGTTCGCTGGCGTCGTGCAGTTTGCGACGATCCAGTTGTCATTGCCGCACATCGTCAGGAACCGCTCAAGCCGGGCGCTGGAATGCTCCGGCCCCTGACCTTCGTAGCCATGCGGCAGCAGGCACACGAGGCCCGACATCCGCAGCCATTTCGATTCACCGGAACTGATGAACTGGTCGAACATGATCTGCGCCCCGTTGGCAAAGTCGCCGAACTGCGCCTCCCACAGGGTCAGGGCGTTCGGTTCAGCCAGGCTGTAGCCATATTCGAACCCCAGAACCGCGTATTCCGACAGCATCGAATCGATGGCCTCGTAGTGCGCCTGACCCTCGCGGATATGGTTCAGCGGAAAATAGCGATCCTCGGTATTCTGGTCGATCAAGGCGGAGTGACGCTGGCTGAACGTGCCGCGCGTGCTGTCCTGACCGGCCAGCCGTACTGGATAGCCTTCGACGACAAGCGATCCAAAGGCCAGCGCCTCGCCCGTTGCCCAGTCGAAACCTACACCATTTTCGAACATCTGCTTCTTCGCGTCCAGCAGGCGGTCGATGGTCTTGTGGGTCGCAATATGCGCTGGCACGGTCGTGAGGGCCTTGCCGATGGCCTGCATCGTCTCGGGTGCGATGGCGGTTTTGCCGCGCTGATAATTGTCCTTGTCCCGGTCGAGGTGCGACCAGCGGCCATCCAGCCAGTCGGCCTTGTTGGGCTTGTAGTCCTTGCCAGCCTCGAACTCGGCGTTCAGCATGGACTGGAACGCGGCTTTCATGTCCTCGATCTCGCCTTCGGGGATCAGACCGTCGGTGACAAGACGATCCGTGTAAAGCGTCAGCGTCGTCTTTTGCTTCTTGATCTTGTTGTACATCAAGGGGTTGGTGAACATCGGCTCATCGCCTTCGTTGTGACCGAAGCGGCGGTAGCAGATGATGTCCAGGACGACATCCTTGTGGAAGGTCTGGCGGAATTCCGTCGCGACGCGGGCCGCGTGCACGACGGCCTCCGGGTCGTCGCCGTTCACGTGAAAGATCGGCGCCTCGACCATCAGGGCGATGTCGGTAGGGTAGGGGCTGGACCGGCTGAAGTGCGGCGCCGTCGTGAAACCGATCTGGTTGTTCACGACGATATGCATGGTGCCGCCGGTGCGGTGGCCGCGAATGCCCGAGAGCTGAAACCCTTCGGCGACGACACCCTGACCGGCAAAGGCCGCATCGCCGTGCAGCAGGATCGCCATCACCTTCGTGCGGTCGCGGTCGTTCTTCTGGTCCTGCTTGGCACGGACCTTGCCCAGCACGACGGGGTTCACCGCCTCCAGGTGGCTGGGGTTGGCGGTCAGCGACAGATGGACGGTGTTGCCGTCGAATTCCCGGTCGCTGGACGCGCCGAGGTGGTATTTCACATCGCCCGAACCTTCGACATCCTCGGGCTTGAAACTGCCGCCCTGAAATTCGTTGAAGATCGCGCGGTAGGGCTTCTGCATGACGTTGGCGAGTACCGACAGACGGCCGCGGTGCGGCATGCCGATCACGACCTCCTCCAGGCCAAGCTGGCCACCGCGCTTGATGATCTGTTCCATCGCCGGAATCAGGGACTCGCCACCGTCCAGACCGAACCGCTTGGTGCCCATGTATTTGACGTGCAGGAACTTTTCAAAGCCCTCGGCCTCCACCAGCTTGTTCAGGATCGCCTTGCGACCATTCTGGGTAAAGCTGATTTCCTTGCCGTAACCCTCGATCCTCTCCTTCAGCCAGGCGGCTTCCTCGGGGTTCGAGATGTGCATGTATTGCAGCGCGAAGGTGCCGCAGTAGGTGCGCTTCACGATGGCCATGATCTCGCTCATCGAAGCGATTTCAAGGCCCAGCACGTTGTCGATGAAGATCGGACGATCCATGTCGGACTTGGAGAAGCCATAGCTGGCGGGGTCCAGCTCCGGGTGTGCGGTCACCTCGCGCATGCCCAGCGGGTCGAGGTCCGCGATCAGGTGCCCCCGGATGCGGTAGGCGCGAATGATCATCAGTGCGCGGATGCTGTCCAGCACGGCAGACCGCACCTGCTGTTCGGTCAGGCTGGCACCCTTTTCCTCGGCCTTTGCGGCGATCTTCTTCGCGGCGGCGGCGGGCTCTTGCGCCCACTGGCCATCCAGTGCCTGCGTCAGGTCGTCGTTCGGCATGGGCGGCCAGTCCATCCGACCCCAGCTCGGCCCCGCCGCTTCTGCCTTGGCGTCAGAGGGCGTGTCGCCCAGCGACTTGAAGAAGTCCCGCCAGCTTTCGTCCACAGCGCCCGGATTGTCCGCGTAGCGCGCGTAAAGCTGTTCGACGTAATCGGCGTTATGCCCCTGCAAGAAAGATGAGGCGTGGAACACGTCGTTGGGGGAGTGGTCGTTCATGACAGGACCTTATCTGTGCTTCGCGGTTGTTGATCTTGCACATATGTGCAGTTCGGAAAATCACACGGGGTGGCTTGCCGCCGCCTGGCAAGTTTGCGTATGTCGGCGGCTAAACTCTTGGAACGGGCGCATCGTATCAGTGTTGTCATGATCTGATCGCCTGCTTCATCTTGCGTCGGTTCAGAACACGCCGCTGTTCCGCGACATACCAGTTTGTTGCCTCGAAGAGTGGTCTGCGGAAAATCGAAATGGAACGCGGAATTCCTGTCAGCACCCCACGGACCTGAGGGAAATCAAATCGCCGCGTCATGGCGTCCTTGAATGCTTCGCCGATCAGGCGTCGCACTACGAAAATCGCGAACTGCGCGCGATGCCGACGTGGTGCATCGCTATTGGTGCGAATGAACAAGGCCACATTCGAAATTCCAAGCGAGGTCGCCTCCATGCGACCGATCCGGCTCGCCTGGACTTCCCGGTGATGGATGCGCGCGCCGCGCGCGACGATGCAGACCCCATGCCTGCCGTAGCGATAACTGGCGTCAAGATCTTCGCAGGGACAATAAGCGAGAAGATTTGGATTGAACGGCTCGCACCGCGCAATGTCGGTCCGTACCGACATGCGATATCCCGGCAAGAGCATGACCGGAGCAAGATCACCGTAGCCCGACGGCAAGTCCGTGACAGTCGGCCTGATGCGATTGGCGTCATATGCGATGAACATGTTTCGGCGCGCCATCATCAGGACATTCGCGCTGAACCACCGCCAGGGGCGCGACCGCATGATCCGCTCCGTTCCGCTTCGGGCGGTTCGCGCCGGACCGCCTGTCTTTACCGCAAGAGCGGTGCCTTGCAATTTTGCCGACGGCCGCTTCAGAAGAGCGGCGGCCGCATGCGGTAGATCGGGCACATTGACGAGCTCAGCACCAGCAATGAGTCTCTGATGGTCCTGAATGTAGTATCCCAGCAATGTTTCGATGCTGTCCGGGAACATGAACGCGTCGTCGTCGGTAAAGACGATGATGTCAGAATCGACATGCGCAATGGCCTGATTGCGCTGAATTGCCGATGATTTTTCGGTCGCCTTTTCAACAATCAGCGCGATGTCCGTTTCGACGACATAGGGCATCAGGCGGTCGCGCAGCATGTCGGGACTGTCACCCGCATCGACGATGATGATCTGCCGCGGGGCACAGGTCTGTGCGACCGCGCAGGAAATCGCGATTTCGAGGCTGTCCAACCGATTGATCGTGGCGATGCAAAGCGACCATGACGGCAGCGCGCCGTCGTGGTGGTCCTTTTGCTGGTGCGCAATCATGGCCATCGGACTTTTCATACCTTGAACGACTTGATCGTCAACGAACTGTCTGGTGCACTATTTCTTGTCGATCGCGGCCAGAACCGCCTCGCCCAGTGTGGCGGGGCTATCGGCGACCACGATCCCGGCGGATTTCATCGCCTCGATCTTGCTCTCCGCATCGCCCTTGCCACCGGCGACGATGGCACCGGCGTGACCCATGCGGCGGCCCGGAGGTGCGGTGCGGCCCGCGATAAAACCGGCGGTTGGCTTCCAACGACCGGCCTTGCGTTCGTCGACCAGAAACTGTGCCGCGTCCTCTTCGGCAGAACCGCCGATTTCGCCGATCATGATGATCGAGTGCGTTTCGGGGTCGGCCAGAAACATCTCGAGGATGTCGATGTGCTCGCTGCCCTTGATGGGGTCGCCGCCGATGCCGACCGCGGTGGACTGGCCCAGACCCGAGTCGGTCGTCTGCTTGACGGCCTCGTAGGTCAGCGTGCCAGAGCGGGAGACGACGCCGACGGAGCCGCGCTTGTGGATGTGGCCGGGCATGATGCCGATCTTGCAGGCGTCGGGCGTGATGACACCGGGGCAGTTCGGCCCGATCAGGCGGGATTTCGACCCTTCCAGCGCGCGCTTGACCTTCATCATGTCCAGCACCGGGATGCCTTCGGTGATGCAGATGATCAGCTCCATCTCGGCGTCGATGGCTTCAAGTATGCTGTCGGCGGCGAAGGGGGGCGGGACGTAGATGACGGAGGCATTGGCCTCGGTGCGGGCTTTCGCCTCGTGCACCGAATCGAAGACCGGCAGATCGAGGTGGGTCTGGCCGCCCTTGCCGGGGGTCACGCCGCCGACCATCTTCGTGCCGTAGGCGATGGCCTGTTCGGAATGGAACGTTCCCTGAGAGCCGGTGAAGCCCTGACAGATGACGCGGGTGTTTTCATTGACGAGAATGGCCATGGGCTTCTTTCTTTCTGGTGTCAGGCGATAGGGGTGATGTTCTGCCAGTCGACGCGGTGCAGCCGTGACTGGCCTGTCAACAGGCGGGGCAGGACGCGCAAGATGCGCAGTTCCGCAAGACCGCGACGGATCTTCTGCGACACTGGCTTGCGTCGGGCGGCAGAGGCGGCCCGGTGACCGGATGAGGCGGGCGCCTCGTTGCCCTGCACGACAAGCGCGGGATTGATCTGGTAGGTGACAAGCTGCGTTGCGAGTGGCGACACGAGACCGTTGAACAGCAGGTGATCGACGGGCACATTGCGCTGCGGATCGGTCAGCACGCGATGTGCGCCGGCCCGGCTGATGAAGTAGCCACCGGCGCCCGAATGACGCGACCGCAGGCGCTGGATCGCGCGTCCGGAATGGGTCGCGCACGCGGCATCCATCACGACGCGCAGGCGGTCATCGCGCCACCGTTCGATTTTGACCAGGTCGGCATCGGCAGGCCACCACTGTTCGACCGCCATCCAGACGGACAGATCGTCGGCGACGAAGACGTCATCCTCGAGGATCAGGGCATGGGACGCAGAGCTGTCGACAAAGCGTTGCATCGCGTCGAGGTGCGACAAAAGACACCCTTTGGCATGCGCATGAAGATGTCCCCATGGACCATGATCCGGCAGCGCCGCCAACCGGTCCGCGTTGTGCGGGAGTCGGGCATCGACGCCGGCCCAGTCATCGACGTTGATCCCGACGCGATCGAATTCCGCCTGCATCCTTGCCTTGCGGTCGGTTGCCCGGGGCAAATGGATCACGTGCACCTTTACCACGGCTGCCTGAACGCGCCGGAGCGTGTCTGCAACATGTTGTGTGGCGTGCATGGGCATTGACGGTTCCATCCGGTCGATTGCTAGCGGGTCGCGGGACCGGCCACCACCCCGACGCGAGGTGACGGCCGGTGCGGCTCAGCCCTTGACGGCCTTGACGATCTTCTGGGCACCGTCCTTCAGGTCGTCGGCGGCAATCACGTCAAGGCCGGAGTTGCGAATGATCTCCTTGCCCTTCTCGACGTTCGTGCCTTCGAGGCGGACGACCAGCGGCACCTTGAGGCCGACTTCCTTGACCGCGGCGATCACGCCTTCGGCGATGACATCGCAGCGCATGATGCCGCCGAAGATGTTGACGAGGATGCCCTTCACGTTCGGGTCCGAGGTGATGATCTTGAACGCTTCAGTGACCTTTTCCTTCGTGGCACCGCCGCCGACGTCAAGAAAGTTGGCAGGTTCCGCGCCATAGAGCTTGATGATGTCCATCGTCGCCATCGCCAGACCGGCACCGTTGACCATGCAGCCGATTTCGCCGTCGAGCGCGATGTAGTTCAGGTCGTATTTCGAGGCGGCGAGTTCCTTGCTGTCCTCCTCGGTCTCGTCGCGCAGGGACGCGATATCGGAATGGCGATACATCGCGTTACCGTCGAAGCTGACCTTGGCGTCAAGAACCTTGAGGTCGCCCTTGTCGGTGACGATCAGGGGGTTGATCTCCAGCATCTCCATGTCCTTCTCGGTGAAGGCGCGGTAGAGTTGTCCCATCAGGGTCACGCACTGCTTGACCTGACCGCCGGTCAGGCCCAGCGAAAAGGCGACGCGGCGACCGTGGAAGGGCTGATAACCGGTCACGGGATCAACGCTGAACGAAAGGATCTTGTCGGGTGTGTTCGCCGCGACTTCCTCGATGTCCATGCCGCCTTCGGTCGAGCAGACAAAGCTGATGCGGCTTGACTGGCGATCGACCAGCAAGGCGAGATACATCTCGGTCTCGATCCCCGAACCGTCCTCGATGTAGATGCGGTTGACGACCTTGCCGGCGGGGCCTGTCTGATGCGTGACCAGGGTGCGGCCGAGCATCTTCTTGGCTTCCTGCGATGCTTCCTCGACCGACTTGGCAAGGCGCACGCCCCCCTTGTCGCCGGCGTCGGCCTCTTTGAAGTGACCCTTGCCGCGACCGCCGGCATGAATTTGCGCCTTGACCACCCACAGCGGCCCATCCAGCTCGCCGGCGGCCGTCTTGGCGTCCTCGGCCCGCATGACGGGGCGACCGTCGCTGACCGGGGCCCCATAGGACCGCAGCAATGCCTTGGCCTGGTATTCGTGGATGTTCATGTCGCGTCCCTTGTCTGACCTGGGTTTGGCGTCCTTCAATCACATCCGGCTTTAACAAAAAACTACTGGTCGCGGTTCCGACCCGTAAATCCGACATTTGTGATCACGGCGGCAAATCGTGTGATCACAAACTGGAGGTCGCTGCGGGCTTTATCGATTTTGCAACGATTGGCGTGGTATTCACAACCTTCGCATGTCGGGTCGAGGGGAGTGTGCAAATTGCAAAGAGCCGCCCTCGATCTGGTGACGACCATCCGGGAGCCGCTGCCGTTGACAATGGCCTTTGTGGCCCACCATCTGCAGCAAGGGGTGCGCTGTCTGCATCTTTACATCGACGACCCGGACGATCCTGCGATCGGCCTGCTGTCGGGACTGCGGCAGGTGCGCATGACGGTCTGCAATCACCGCTACTGGCAGCGGCATGGGGGCCGACCCACCATGATCGTCGCGCGGCAGGTGACGAATGCCGCCGACGCGCGGGGCCATGCCCAGTCCCCCTGGGTGCTGCACTGCGATGCCGATGAATTCCTGATCCAGACACGGTATGTCCTGCGCCTTCTTGCAACGATCCAGGACGATACGGCCGTCGTGCGCCTGCCGGTCTGGGAAAGGTGCCTGTCTTGGGATGATCCGGACCCCGGCCTTTTCGGTGGGTTGTGTCGTGGACCGGTCCTGACCCCGGGGGCGATTTATGGCGACGGTGCGGCGCTATTGACGCGCGGCATGGCCGCCTATGCCGGGTGCAAATCGATCACACGGGTTTCGGCCGGTCTGGCCATCGGAATTCACGACAGCGCGCGCAGGCACTCCGATCCCGACGCGCGCCTTCCCGTCAGGCGCAGGATGTTGCGATTGCCGCAGATCGTGCATTTCGACGGACTGACGCCCGCCCATGCAGCTGCGAAGATGATCGATCGTGGGCATGAAATCCCGGCCGAACGGCGTTCCGGCATCATGACTGCGCCGCGCAGCGCGCAGATTGCGACGCTCAGTTTGCCGGACACCAATGCCTCAGCCTACTTCCGTCACCTGCGGACGGTAACGCATGCGGCCATGGCTGCGCTGGACGCGCAGGATGCCATCATGGAAATGCCCATCGATCCTGCGTCCGCGGCGATCAGGCGCTGGCCGCGAGCGGCAGCCCTTTTCCGGCCGGACGCCTTCGATCAGGTAATGGTTGATCAGAATGCCGGACGGTTGCGCCAACCGGCCTGACCAAACGGGAACGCGCCGCAGGGGGCCTGCGGCGCGTGATGTGGGTCGGGGTGTCTGCAATCAGGCCAGCGAGGGGTCGATGTCCTTGCAAGCCGAGACGAGGCCCTTCACCGCATCGACCGACTTGTCGAACATGGCCTGTTCGGTCTTGTCCATCTTGATCTCGACCACACGCTCGATCCCGGCGGCACCGATGATCGTCGGCACTCCGACGTAGAAGCCGTCAAGGCCATAGGCACCGTCGACGTGGGCCGCGCAGGGCAGCAGGCGCTTCTGGTCCTTCAGGAACGCCTCGGCCATTTCGATGGCAGAGGTCGCGGGGGCGTAGAAGGCAGAGCCGGTCTTGAGCAGGCCGACGATTTCCGCACCGCCATCGCGGGTGCGCTGGACGATGGCGTCCAACCTGTCCTGCGTGGTCCAGCCCATGTCCACCAGATCGGGCAGGGGGATGCCGCCGACGGTGGAATAGCGGGTCAGCGGCACCATCGTGTCGCCGTGGCCGCCCAGCACGAAGGCCGTCACGTCGCGCATCGAGACATTGAATTCATCGGCGAGGAAGTGGCGGAAGCGGGCCGAGTCGAGCACGCCCGCCATACCGCAGACCATCTTGTGCGGCAGGCCCGAGAATTCGCGCAGCGCCCAGACCATCGCATCCAGCGGGTTCGTGATGCAGATGACGAAGGCGTTCGGTGCATGGGCGGCAATGCCTTCGCCGACGGATTTCATGACCTTCAGATTGATCCCAAGCAGATCGTCACGCGACATGCCGGGTTTGCGCGGCACGCCAGCGGTGACGATGCAGACGTCGGCCCCGGCGATGTCGGCATAGTCGTTGGTGCCCTTGAAGGACCCGTCGAATTTGGCAGCCGGGCCGGATTCGGCGATATCCAGCGCCTTGCCCTGGGGTGTGCCCTCGGAAATGTCGAAAAGGACGACATCGCCAAGTTCCTTGACGGCGGCAAGGTGGGCGAGCGTACCGCCGATCTGTCCGGCGCCGATCAGTGCAATCTTGGGTCTGGCCATGGGAAGGCTCCTGCTACATGCGGTTTGAACTTGGCCCGCTGGTTAGTCCTTTGGCCCGAAGGGCGCAAGTGTGCAGCCCGGGATACCGTTGGCGTGGTTTTGACATGCAAGGCATTTAAGGCCGATGAATGACCGCCCCAACACGAAGCGGGCGCGGTACTGGGTTCCGTCGATGGACTTGGATCGGAGGCCGCGTGCAGGCGGGTTGTCGGATGGGGCCCGCTGCGACCGGACTTGACACTGTCGTTGGCACCCAGTGGTCGCAACACTGGTACGCTCCGAAACGAAAATGGCCGCCCGATCAGGGGCGGCCATCGTAATGTAAGAGAGAGTCGCGATCAGTTCGCGGGTGCTTCTTCCACTGCCGGCTCTTCCGCAGCGGGCTCTTCCGCATCGGTCATCGGTGCGTCGGCTGCCGGTGCGTCCGTCATAGCCGGGTCTGTGGCAGGCGCGTCGGTCGCGGGTGCGTCCGTCATCGCCGGATCAGCTGCATTCACGTCAGCAGCGGCTTCGGCTTCGATCGGAGATTCGTAGCGCGGCAGTTCCTCCAGCTGTTCTTCGGTCATGGAGATATAGGCGCGCATGTCGTCGCCGTCGGTCTGCTTCATGATCTGCACGGCTTCATAATCGATCGCGACGGGCTTCTGGCCCAGGCCGAGGAAGCCGCCCACGTCGACGATCACCTGAGAGATCGTGCCGTCTTCGCCGATCACGAGGTCGCCGATGCTGCCGACATCACCTTCGTCGGGGCCATAGATGTTAACGCCGGTCAGTTCCTCGGCCGTCACTTCGGTGTTCGTCAGCGTCTCATAGCCGTCGATCATCATGGCCGGAGCCGCCCCCATGTCGCTTGCGCCCATGTCGGTCGCGGCGGTATCGGTTGCGGTCGTATCTATCGTGGTGGAGCCTGTCGCAGTCGAATCCATCGTTGCATCGTCGGCCGCAGCGTCCGTATCGGTCGTCATCGCACCGTCAGCGGGCTCGGCCGCCTCGTCGGTCGGTGCCATCGTCTCGGTCGACTCGGTCGTTGCATCGGGTGCCGCAGTCGTGCCGTCCGTCGCCGGAGCTTCGATCGTCATGCCCTCTGTGGCCGTGCCATCGGTCGTGACATGGCTCTCGGCAAATGCGCCGTTGGCCATGACCAGAGCAATCGCGGTGGTTGCAAGAAAACGTTTCATATCGTGATCCAATCGAATGATCTTCAGGCCCAGACGTCCGGACCTCTCCATGGGATCACAACACCGAGTCGCTCGGTTGGTTGCACGAGGCGGTGACGATATTTGCGGGTTCGGCGGGAACACGCTGGCAGTTCAGATATCCTCGGCTGGGAAAAGGCCCTTGCGGTGGAGAAGGCTGAAATCATGACCGTTCGCATTGATGCAAGCGGGACCACCGGGACATAACGCGGTGACCGTCCATGATCCTCTGCCGCGACATGGATCAGTAGCAAGACCCCGGCCAAAGTCAGGGCGCTTGCCAGCGGCTTTCCTTGACCTGTCATTCCAGCGCCGCGGTCAGGTCCGGCGCTGTCAGGCAGAGTGCACCTTATGCCGGAGCAGGTGCCGCCAGCATGAGAAAGAGGCTGATGGTCAGGGTCACGGCGATCAGGCAAAGCGGCACTGGTTCATCTCCCGTCTCTGGTCCGTTCAGCCTCTCGCGTCATCGTTGATCGGTGATTGGCCCTGCGCGCTATAGTCCCGAAGATGCCGCAACGCGGCAATTCGGGGTTGAATGATGCCACTCCTTGAGTCCATGTTTGCGCAACATTGTTGCGAGGTCGAAATGAACAGTCGTTCCACCCGGTCAGCTCTTTACATTCCCGGGTCCAAACCACGGGCGCTGGGCAAGGCCCGCGGCCTGCCCTGCGACGTGATCCTGTTCGATCTGGAAGACGCGGTCGCGCCACTGGCCAAGGTAGAGGCCCGGACCATCCTGCGCGATGCGCTGGCCGAGGGCGGCTATGGGCATCGTCTGCGGCTGGTCCGCATCAACGGTCTGGATACGGAGTGGGGCGAAGACGACGCACGGGCAGCGGCGGGCATGGCCTGCGACGGGGTGCTGGTGCCGAAGGTCGGCAGCCCAGCCGATCTGGACGCTGTCGCTGCACTGGTGCCGGACCTGCCGCTGTGGGCCATGATGGAAACGCCGCTGGGGGTGCTGAACGCCCAAACCATGGCCGCGCATCCGCGGCTTCAGGGTTTCGTCATGGGCACGAACGATCTGGCCAAGGACCTTGGCACGCGCACCCGCGGTGCCGTCACGACGGCCTTGCAGCACTGTCTGCTGGCGGCGCGCGCCGCTGGAATCCTGTGCATCGACGGCGTCTACAACGCGTATCAGGATGAGGCCGGCTTGCGCGCGGAATGCGAGGACGGTCGCGACATGGGTTTCGACGGCAAGTCCCTGATCCATCCCGCGCAGCTTGACGTGGCGAACGCGATTTTCGGCCCGACCGAGGCCGACATCGACCTTGCACGCCGTCAGGTCGCAGCCTTTGACGCGGCCGTCGCCGAAGGGCAGGGCGTCGCGGTCGTCGATGGTCGCATTGTCGAGAACTTGCATGTCGTCACGGCAAGGGCCACGCTGGCGAAAGCAGACGCCATCGCCGCATTGGAGCGCACATGATCCTCATCCTACTTGGCCTGATCCTCTGGTCCGGGTCGCATTTCTGGAAACGCGCAGCGCCCGACAGCCGTGCCGCGATGGGTGACAAGGGTAAGCTGGTCGTCGCCATAGCCTCTGTCCTTGCCATCGTGCTGATGGTGATCGGCTATCGCGGGGCAACAGGAGAGGTCTATTGGGGCAAGTCGCCCGCCATGACCGGCATCAACAACCTGCTGGTGCTGTTCGCCTTCTACCTCTTTGCCGCTTCGGGCAGGGGCACGCGCGTCACCAAGGCGATCCGCAATCCGCAACTGACCGCCGTTGCCGTCTGGGCCGTGGCGCATCTGCTGGTCAATGGCGACACGCCGTCATTCCTGCTGTTCGGCGGCTTGCTGGTCTGGGCCCTGGCAGAGATCGTGGTGCTGAATCGCGCCGCCGGTCCGCGCACCGCCTACCACGCTCCACCGATCAAATCGGAAATCATCGCTGTCGTGGCGACGGTCGTGGTCTTTGCCGTCGTCTCCGGCATCCATGCCGCCCTTGGCTACAACCCGTTCGGATAACATCATGCCCAAGATCTACCGCCTGCTGACCGAGGACGACACTTCGGCCTTCTGCCACAAGGTTTCCGACGCCTTGTCAAAGGGGTGGGAGCTTTACGGCTCGCCCACCTATGCCTTCGACCAGGCCAACGGCGTCATGCGATGCGGTCAGGCCGTGACCAAGGAGATCACGGCCGACTACCACGCCGACATGAAGCTTGGGCAGCAATGACCAAGACCAGCGCGGGCCGGTTCTTTGAGGATTATGCGGTCGGCGACCTGATCACCCACGCCGTACCGCGCACGATCAAGATGGGAGAGCGCGCGCTGTATCACGCGCTTTACCCAGCGCGGCATGCCCTGCATTCGGCGGATACCTTTGCGCAGGCCTGTGGTCTGCCGTTCAGTCCGCTGGACGATCTGGTGACGTTCCATACCGTCTTTGGCAAGACGGTGCCGGACGTGTCCCTGAATGCTGTGGCGAACCTTGGCTATGCCGAAGGGCGCTGGATCACGCCGCTGTGGCCGGGCGACACGATCACCGCCACGTCGGAGGTAATCGGCGTGAAGCAGAACTCGAATGGGAAAAGCGGTGTCGTCTGGGTCCGCACCACGGGGCGCAATCAACACGGCGAGGCTCTGCTGACCTATGTGCGCTGGGTGATGGTGCGCAGGCGCGGCGACGGTCCGGTGCCTGCAACGGTCGTGCCGGAACTGGCCGACAGCGTCTCGCCCGACGATCTGGTCATCCCGCGCGGCCTCGACTTCACCCACTACGACTTTGCACTGGCGGGCGAACCGCACCGCCTTGGTGACTACCGCGTCGGAGAGATCATCGACCATGTCGACGGTGTCACCATCGAAGAGGCCGAGCACATGCTGGCCACCCGCCTTTGGCAAAACACGGCCAAGGTGCATTTCGACGCGACGCATCGACCGGACGGCAAGCGGCTGATCTATGGCGGTCACGTCATCAGCCTTGCGCGGGCGCTGTCTTTCAACGGTCTGGCCAATGCGCAGTTGATCGTGGCGCTGAATGGCGGGGCACACGCGAACCCCTGCTTTGCCGGCGACACCGTCCGCGCCTGGTCAGAGGTGCTGGACACCGCGCCGACCGTCGCCCCCGGCGTCGGTGCGATCCGCCTTCGCCTGGTCGCAACAAAGGGCAGCGCCGGACAGCTTCGCGATGCGGAGGGGCGATATTTACCGGATGTTCTTCTTGATCTGGATTACTGGGCGCTGATGCCCGCCTGACCTACGTGATCACAAGATTAATTTCTGTGATCACGGATTTGAAAAACATCCTCCGCGTGGCAATTTCACGCGGCATTTCGGTCGGCGTCCGCGTGACTTCCCCACCGTGATGGTGCAAAACGACGACAAACCGGCGACCCCAGCGGGAGCTGCGCGCGCAAAGGAACCGAGATGGCCAATCCAAAACGACCTGCAAGACCCCTGTCACCCTTCATGATCGGCCCCTATTATCGGCCACAGTGGACCTCGATGACGTCGATCTTCACCCGCATCACGGGCAATGCCCTGATCGTCGCCGCCCTGTTGATCGTCTGGTGGTTCATCGCAGCCGCAACCGGCCCCGACGCCTTTGCCCGCGCGGACGGTGTCCTGACCAGCTGGTTCGGCGATCTGGTGATGTTCTTCTCGGTCGCGGCGATCTGGTATCACAGCCTCGCCGGCATCCGTCACCTGATCTGGGACAGCGGCCACATGCTTGCCGTCGACAAGTCCGAGACGTTCGGTCAGGCAATGGTCCTCGTCGCCGTTTTGCTGACGATCTTCACCGTCATCGTGCTGTAAGGGGTTCTGACAATGCCGTATATCACCGACCGCAAGCGTGCCGCTGGCATGGGCTCTGCCAAATCGGGCACCCTGCATCACTGGCATATGATGATTAGCTCCATTGCCCTCGTCGGGCTGATCCCCTGCTTCATCTTCACCTTCGGCAGCATCTACGGCGCGCCTTACGAAGATGTGCTGGCCTATTACCAGCGCCCATTCCCGTCCATCGTGGCCCTGCTGACCTTTGCCGTCGGCTTTATCCACTTTCGCGGCGGCGTGCAGACGATGATCGAGGATTACGTCCATGGCTTTGCCGGGCGCGCCCTGCTGATCGCGATGATCTGCCTGTCCTACACCGCCTTGGCCATCGGCATCCTTGCCGTCGTGCGCCTCGCCCTTTGACCCGCTTGAGGAAATGAACCGATGGCTGCTTACGAGTACGAAACCCACACCTATGACGCGATCGTCGTGGGTGCCGGCGGGTCCGGCCTGCGCGCGACGCTGGGACTGGCGGAACAGGGGTTGAAGACCGCCTGCATCACCAAGGTGTTCCCGACCCGGTCACACACCGTCGCCGCACAGGGCGGCATCGCGGCATCCCTGTCCAACATGGGCCCCGACCACTGGCAGTGGCACATGTATGACACAGTCAAGGGGTCCGACTGGCTGGGCGACACCGATGCGATGGAATACCTCGCGCGGGAAGCACCGAAGGCGGTGTACGAGCTGGAACACTACGGCGTGCCGTTTTCCCGCACAGAAGAAGGCAAGATCTACCAACGCCCCTTTGGCGGCCATACGACAGAATTCGGCGAAGGCCCGCCCGTGCAGCGCACCTGTGCCGCCGCCGACCGGACCGGTCACGCGATCCTGCACACGCTTTATGGCCAGAGCCTGAAGCAGAAGGCCGAATTCTATATCGAATACTTCGCCATCGACCTTATCATGTCCGAAGATGGCCAGTGCCAAGGCGTCGTCGCATGGAAGCTGGACGACGGCACCATGCACGTCTTCAACGCCAAGATGGTCGTGCTGGCGACGGGCGGCTATGGCCGCGCCTATTTCAGCGCTACCTCGGCTCACACCTGCACTGGCGACGGCGGCGGCATGGTCGCGCGGCAGGGCCTGAAGCTGCAGGATATGGAGTTCGTGCAGTTCCACCCGACCGGCATCTACGGTGCCGGCTGCCTGATCACCGAAGGCGCGCGGGGCGAGGGCGGTTACCTCACGAACTCCGAAGGCGAGCGATTCATGGAACGCTATGCGCCGACCTACAAGGATCTTGCGTCGCGCGACGTGGTGTCGCGCTGCATGACGATGGAAATCCGCGAAGGTCGCGGCGTCGGTCCGAAAAAGGACCACATCCACCTGAACCTGAACCACCTGCCGCCGGAAACGTTGGACCTGCGCCTGCCGGGGATCACCGAGTCCGCCCGCATCTTTGCCGGTGTCGATCTGACAAAGGAACCGATCCCGGTGCAGCCAACCGTCCACTACAACATGGGCGGCATCCCCACGAACTACTGGGGCGAGGTGCTGAATCCGACCGACGATAGCCCCGACGCCATCGTGCCCGGACTGATGGCCGTGGGCGAAGCGGGCTGCGCGAGCGTTCATGGGGCAAACCGTCTGGGGTCGAATTCCCTGATCGACCTCGTGGTCTTCGGTCGGGCCGCCGCGATCAAGGCGGGGCAGATCGTCGACCCCAATACCGACAACGCGCCGCTGAACCAGGCGTCCGTCGATGCGGCCTTTGCGCGCTTCGACAAACTGCGCAACGCCTCTGGCGGCACACCGACCGCCGCTCTGCGGCTCGAGATGCAGGAAGCCATGCAGGCCGACGCCGCCGTCTTTCGCACGGACAAGACGCTGGCCGAAGGTGTCGCGCGGATGAAGGAGATTGCGGCCAAGCTGGATGACCTGCACGTCACCGACCGCAGTCTCGTGTGGAATTCCGACCTGATGGAAACGCTGGAACTGGCGAACCTGATGCCCAACGCGCTGGCCACCATCGTGGCTGCCGAGGCGCGCAAGGAATCCCGTGGGGCGCACGCGCATGAGGACTATCCCGAGCGTGACGATAAAACGTGGCGCAAACACAGCCTCGCAACCGTGACCGGCGCGTCGGTGGAATTGAGCTATCGTCCGGTGCACATGGACCCGTTGACCACGGAAGCCGAGGGCGGAATCGACATGAAGAAAATCGCACCGAAGAAGCGGGTCTATTGATGCGCCCGCTGATCCTGATCGCGGGGCTTCTGGCGCTCGGGGCTTGCACCCCGCCGCCGCCGCCGACCCCGCAGCAGGTCGCCGCGCGCTGCGACGAAGAGGCGCGGCGCGCTGCAGGGCCGACCGGGCAGGTCGCTGTCGGCGTATCCAGCGGCCGCGGCGTGCAAACCGGTATCTCGATCGGCGTCACCGATGATTACTTGCGGGGCCGCGACCCTTCGACCGTCCATGCGGAATGCTATGTCCGCCTGACCGGGGCCGCCCCGATGATTCCCTATTCACCGGCGCTTGGCCGGTAATTCTGCTTTTCCAAGGAGCCTGAGACATGGTTGAATTCACGCTGCCCAAAAACAGCCGCATGGTGACGGGCAAGACATGGCCCAAGCCGGACGGGGCGAAGACGACCAAGAAGGTGCAGGTCTATCGGTGGAATCCCGAAGACGGCAAGAACCCGCGTTTGGACACCTATTTCGTCGATCTGGACACCTGCGGCCCGATGGTTCTGGACGCGCTGATCAAGATCAAGACCGACATCGACCCGACGCTGACCTTTCGACGGTCCTGCCGCGAAGGTATCTGCGGGTCCTGTGCCATGAACATCGACGGCGTGAACACGTTGGCTTGCATTTCCGGCCTGGACGAGGCGCAGGGCGACATCAAGATCTATCCGCTGCCGCACATGCCGGTGGTCAAGGACCTTATCCCCGACCTGACGCATTTCTACGCGCAGCACGCCAGCATCATGCCCTGGCTTGAGACGAAGACGAATGCACCGGCCAAGGAATGGAAACAGTCGATTGCCGACCGCGAAAAGCTGGATGGCCGCTACGAGTGCATCCTGTGCGCCTGCTGCTCGACGGCCTGCCCATCCTATTGGTGGAACTCTGACCGCTTTCTGGGCCCGGCGGCATTGTTGGCCGCGCATCGGTGGATTGTCGACAGCCGTGACGAAGCGACGGGCGAAAGACTGGATGACCTTGAGGATCCGTTCAAGCTGTATCGCTGCCACACGATCATGAACTGCGCCAAGACCTGCCCGAAGGGTCTGAATCCGGCCAAGGCGATTGCCGAGATCAAGCACATGATGGTCGAACGGATCGTTTGAAGGTCAGCGAGAGGCGAAGGAACGAAAAAGGCCCGGAGCATGCTCCGGGCCTTTTCATTCGATTGATTGCGCAGTTATGCGGCGGTCTTGCGACGCCGAGAGGCCATCAGGCCAAGGGCACCCAGCAGCAGAAGACCTGACGCCGGGACCGGCACGGCCGAGATCGTCGTCTCGATGCCGCCGAGTCGGATCACGCCGTCACCCGTGTTGCTCAGCGTGAACGAAGCAATATCCTCGATCGCCGTATCGAATTCGAAAGTGTTGCCATCCTTGCTTCCCGGAAGATTGATCGGGCTGCCCAATCCAGCGTAGGTCAGCGTCAGAATGCCGGGACCCGTTATCCCTTTGGCGTTGTCCGAGAAGTTGTAGAGGAAAGAGATCAACGAGAAGGTTGCCCCACCGGCAGAGAAAGTTGCAGTACTGTTGGGTCCGGAATTCGACAGCTGAAGGCAAGGCTTCTCAGCAGGGCAGCCACCGGGACCACCGGCATTTGTCGTCGTTCCACCCGTATAAGTAACAGTCGCAGCTGATGCTGCCCCTGCAAGGCTCATGACTGCCGCAGCTGCCAAGGCAATCGATTTAATCTTTTTCGACATCATAATTTAAGTCCCCAAATGAGACGGTTGAAATGATTACGGGCATCGGCACTGCACCAAAGTTCGCCACATAATCGACATAATTAACAAGAAACTTGCAAGCGT
>NZ_JBMERN010000058.1:0-23698 GCF_049310965.1 Loktanella sp. DJP18
GGGTGGTAGGATTCTATGCTAAAGTATTGATATATATAATATATGTAGCAAACGGAAGTATATGGCGTCAAGTGTTGAGATTGAGAAACTGGTTTTGTGTCTCAGTCTGTGAAGCATTGGACTGGAGGTCCGAAAAGATCAGTCGGGCATTCTTTCCAAGCATTGCTTTCACCAGAGCACGCCTTTACCCGAAGCGCATCGCATGCCCCGCCTCGATCTTCCGGAAGGCACTCTCGATCTTCGTGCCATAGTGCGTTGTCTTGCAGTGCCGAGACGCTGTGTTCGAGTCGACGACTTAGCCGGTCTGGTCCGTGACCGTGTCCTTTTGGCTCGCACCCATCTGGGCCAGCTTGCTGCCGATCTGGATCGCAGACCCATGCTCATCTTGCCCGTCGGCACGAAGGCTTTGCCAGTGAAACTGATCTCTTCCGGGTCGGTGATCGGATCAGTGGGTTTGGAAGGTTTTAGGCCATGTCATATGAATCGCCCGATGGGGGCACTCCACGAGGCGTCACAAGGGCAGGGGGGCTACATCGCAAGTATTACCCTGCGATAAAGGTGGAGATGCGGGTTACGATCTCGTCCCGGTCGTGGTCGAGCGTTGCGACGTGAAAGGATCGGTCCAGCCACTGCAACGTCACGTCCGACGATCCCACGTCGCGCACGATACGCGATCCATTTTCCGGCGCCACGACGTGATCCTCTCGCGATTGGAAGACAAGGATCGGCTGCTTCAGCTCCTGCAACATGAGGCCTGTCGCACAGGTCAGAACGAACCGTTCCCGCATCGTCCCCGCGGGTATCCGGTCGTAGCAGGTTTCGCGCCGGGTGGGGTGGCTAATGTCCGACCCGATGCCGGGGTAGAAAGCCTCGGACCCGGCCGAGAACAACGACGCCACCTGATCCGGTCGATAGATCCCGGTTGATCCGTTGATGCTGACAACCCTGTCGACGCGGTCCGGAAAGCGGATGGCCAGGTTGAGCGCGATCGTCCCGCCGAGTGACAGACCTGCCACGATGACCCGGTCGCAATCGGTCCTCAACTGATCGAGCGCCATTTCGGCTGAGGCCAGCCAGTCCTTGTATCCCGTCCGCGCCAGCGCCTCGGGCGTCTCTCCATGCCCTGCAAGAAGCGGCACGCTGAGTGTGGCACCCGTGGCCGCGTGAATTGCGCGACCGACGTAGGCCACACTTTGCGGTGTGCTGGTAAAGCCGTGCAGCAGCAGCATACCCGTGCCTGACCCGGTCAGGTAAAATGGAGTCGGGTCGCTATCATAGTCCATTGCGGGATTCACACTCGTCATTCACGTCGGCACGCCCATAAGACGCAAGGTCACGGCGACGCTCAAATAAGGTTGTGTGATCGGGTGATCGCGAAATTGGATCACCGGGCGTGGGGCTATCCCGGAAAGCTGTCGCGGAAGGCTTGCAGAAGTTTCGTGTCGACCGTCTTGCTCCATGCCATTGCAATGGTTAGCTCCGGTGTCCAGTCTGGCACTGGCAGTATCTTGAGTGCGGCGGGCAGACTGTCTGCAGCGCTGATCGGATAGAAGGTCAGCCCGCGTCCGTCCGCGACGCGCTGAAAGATCACCTGCACGTCCCAGGCCTCGTCCACAATCCGCGGGACCAGACCTGGCGCGACGAAGGCCGTGTCCAGAAGCGCGCGAAACGACCGCCAGTTTTCGCGGACGCCCATCACGAAATCGCTGGTGCGCAGCGTATCGAGGGACACCGCGTCGAGAGTGCGGGGCACAACGACGCCGATCTGCGTCGACCAGATTGGCTGCTGCGAGACTTCCGCATCCTGCACGCTGTCGTGGGACAGCAGAAAGCCGATGTCGATCTCGCCGGTTTTCAGGTTGCGCATCATGGTGTCCGTGGACATCACGTGCATTTCGACTTGGCAACCAGGGAGGCGCTTCTGAAATCTGTCCAGCCCCGCCGAGATATAAGACGACGTGGCAAGTGCAGAATATCCCACGATGATGTGGCCCCGCGCGCCCAGTTCGTTTTGGCGGGACGCGCGGATCGTCCGCTCGAAGGTTGCAAGGGTCTGCCGGGCGTCATCGAGAAAGACGCGACCTGGTTCGGTGATCTCGAACACCCCTGCGCTGCGCAGGAAGATCGCGAACCCGAGATCCTTTTCGGTGTCCTGAATGGTCTTGCTGACTGCTGGCTGCGCGATGTTCAAAGCCTCGGCCGCCGCGCGGAAGCCGCCGGCGTCTGCGACGGCGATCGTGTAGCGCAGATGACGGATGCCGATGCGTGTCGGGCCCATCGCAATCTCCCATTGAATCATACACCGATAACGAAGTGCGATCACCCGATCAAGCTTTGCGATTTGCGATGCGGGGGGCCGTGCGGAATGCTGCGATCAGGCTTGTGACCGGGAGGGGTCGCGCGCAGGGAGGATGTATGGACCGCGCATTTCGCAAACTGACCCATGGGCTGATGCTCGTCGGTGGTCTGGGCATAATCCTGATGATGCTCAACATCACGTTGGACGTCATATTGAAGGTCTTCTGGAATACACCGATTCAGGGCACAGTCGAGATCTCATCTTATTATTACATGGTCGCGATCGTCATGCTGCCGATGGCCATGGTCGAATATGACGACGAGCAGATCAGCGTCGATCTACTGTTCAATCACTTCCCTGACTGGCTAAAGCGGACCAGTCTGATGCTGACCTTCATTGCCACGACGGGAATGCTTTCGATCATGACGTGGCGCACCGGGCTGGATGCTGTGCGCGCATTCAATGTGGGCGAAGTCGTCATGGGCAGCCGGGAAATCATCGTCTGGCCGGCACGCTGCATGTTGCCACTGGGATTTGGGCTGGCCGCTATTGCGGCGGTCATGCGCGCGATCATGTTGCTGCGCGGGCGTCCGGTTACGAAGCTCCACGACGCGGATTCCGCGGCATGAGCATGTTGACCATTGGCTGGATCGGAGTCGGCAGTTTGTTCGGCCTGCTTGCCCTTCGCATGTCCATCGGCATCGCCCTGATGATCGTCTCGTTCGTCGGCATCTCGGTCATGCTGAACACGACCGCCGCCTTCGGGATTGTCAGCGCGCTGCCGTTCAGTTTTATCGGAGACTGGTCCCTGACCGCGATTCCGATGTTCCTGCTGATGGGATTCATCGCTGCCAATACCGGCTTGACCACCGGCGCATTCGATCTGCTAAAGCTTTTGCTGGCCCGTGTGCCCGGCGGCCTTGCCTCGGCCAGTGTCGGAGCCTGCGGATTATTCGCTGCGGCCTCCGGGTCCAGCATTGCGACCACGGCTGCGATGTCGCGCATCGCCGTGCCAGAAATGCTGCGGGCCAAGTATCACCCGTCGCTGGCGACAGGCGTGGTCGCGGCCTCCGGCACGCTGGGCTCGCTGATACCGCCGTCGATCCTGATGGTGCTTTACGGCATTTTTACCGAGCAATCGATTGGCCAGCTGTTTATTGCAGGCGTCATCCCCGGCGTGATCTCGGCCCTGATCTACATGGCCATGATCACGATCCGCTGCGCCCTCAACCCGGACCTGGCACCCCGCAGCACAGAGGTCTTCGACGCGTCGCGCTTCTTGGCGCTGCTCTGGTCCGTCTGGCCGTTTCCCGTCCTAATTATGGGCGTGCTGGGCGGCATTTTCGGTGGTTACTTCACTCCAACCGAGGCGGGCGGCATCGGTGCCACTCTGGCGATCCTGATCGCCCTCCTCCGCCGCAGCTTCACGTGGGAGGCGATGCGCGCAGCCATCCGGCAGACCGTGGTGGCGACATCCTCAATCTTCTTTCTGTCGATCGGCGCGATCATGTTCACGCGTTTCATGGGGCTGTCCGGCGTGCCGCGGTCCCTGACAGACGCGATGCTGTCCGTGTCGGACAACAAGATCGTCATCATCTTCATGGTGGCTGGGTTGTTCATCATCCTTGGCATGGTCATCGACTCCATCGGTCTGATGCTGCTGACCCTGCCGGTTCTGCTGCCGGTCCTGGAAGGGGCGGACATCAACCTGATCTGGTTTGGGATCATTACGATCAAGCTGCTGGAAATCGGACTGGTGACACCGCCGGTCGGTCTGAACCTTTATGTCCTGCACAGCGCCTTGGCCGGCAAGGTCAAGTTGGGCGACATCATTTCCGGGACGACATGGTTCATCGCGATGGACCTGCTGACCCTGATCCTGCTGATCGCATTCCCCGCGCTCAGTCTTTACCTGCCGTCACTGATGGCAGGCTGACCCCACAACCACTGCACGTTCCAAAGGGAGGAAACCTGTGAACACGACATCCATTCTGAAATCCACCGCCCTGGCGCTGGCCGCGCTGACGACTGCCGCGTCGGCCGAGGGCTACAACGCCAATCATTTCTTTGCCGAACGCCATTCAATGGTGCGCGGGCCTTATGTCGAATTTGCCAAGCGGGTCGCGGAGGAAACCAACGGCGAGATCGATTTCACTGTCTTCTCGGCTGGCTCTCTGCTGCCACCCGCATCCTCGCTTCAAGGCGTCCGAGACGGGGTGGCGCAGGTCACCTATCACGCGGGCACCTATACGCCGTCCGAACTGCCGATTAACAACCTGATTGGCAACATGGCGTTCTACAACACTGACCCGCTGGTGATGGCCTTCGCCTCGACCGAATTCGGCCTGACGAACCCCGAACAGCAGGCCGAGTGGAAGGCGAATGGAGTCGTATATGGCGGCGGCTATTCGACGTCCGAATACTTCATGCAGTGCAACACCCCGGTCCGCACGCTGGAGGACATCAAGGGCAAGCGGCTACGGATGGCCGGCGGTGCCTGGTCGCGGTTCGCCGAATACGTCGGTGCCGTGCCGGTCTCCATTCCATCGAGCGAAATGTATACTGGTCTTGACGCAGGATCGTTGGATTGCGCCGTGGCGGCCGCTGACGCGCTTGACAGCTTCAGTCTGAAGGATGTTGTCACCGACATGAACACGCTTGCGATCGGCAACTACTATGCCGGGTTCGAGTGGGGCTACAACGTGCCGTTCTGGCAGTCGATCACGCCCGAGAACCGACGCGTCCTGTTCAATCAGATGGCCTATTACCTGGGCGAACACCGGGTGGAATTCGACAAGGACGTCGAGGTTGCCGTCCAGTCCGCCAAGGACGGCGGCATGACTGTCGTCGACCCCGATGACACGCTGAAGGCCGCACTTGCGGACTTTGTCGTTGCTGACGAAGCGATACTGATCTCGACTGCAAAAGAACGGGGCGTCGCAGACCCGGAAGCGATCCTGACCTCCTTCAAGGCTCTTGTCGATAAATGGGATGGCTTGCTGGCCGAGGTGGACACTACAGATGTCGATGCGCTGGCAACCCTTGCGCGGACTGAGATCTACGACAAGATCGACGAGACGACCTACGGCGTAAACTGAATGACGCTCGTGTTTTCATGACAGTAAAGGCGGCTCTCGGGCCGCCTTCATTTGGCGATGTCTACATGCCCACTCGGACTAACTTTCACGGCGGCAAAAATTAACCTGTTTGAGCCGCACATTCGTTGACGACCATTCTCCCGCTGCACAGTCAACCGCTCTGACTTCCAGTGTTTGCTCGTCAACACCACTGTGGATCTTGCGCCAGACACGCCGTTTGCGGCCGCCATGCTTGCGGGCGTTCCCCTTCAACTTTGATCCCGGTGATATCGATAAGCAGGTGCAGCGGGCCTTTCGAGCCGCGATACGGGATGTTGACCGCAAGCGTCCTCTGCCGTCGGCAGATGGTGCTGAGGTCAGGCATGTGCCAGCCCAGACCCGTCAGCCGCAGCAGGCTCTCGACGATGCCCGTCGTCTGACGCCGCGCCATCCCGAAAAGCACTTTCATGGACAAGCATGTATGGATGGCAGCGTCACTGAAGGTCTCGGTTGATAAGGAGATGGCTTGGCTGGCGCCGCATGAAGGCCTGGGACGCCCGCCAGTCTTCTCCGATGCCACCATCCAGTTCTGCCTTTCGATCAAGGTGCTTTTCAAGCCGCCTTTGCGGCAGACCGCGGGCATGGTGGCCAGTCTGCGCCGGCTGGCGGGGCTGAACTGGTCCGTTCCCGACTTCAGCACCCTGCGCCGCAGACAGAAGACCTTGGCGGTTCAGATCGCCCGCCGCGGATGGGCGGGCGCGCGACATCTGGCTTCGCAGATCAGGTCAGGCTGCGGGGCGCGCCTCGGGCAGGGCGCGGAAGGTGTAGATTGAGCCGGAACTGTATCGCGAGTCCACCGTGACCTTCTGGCCCTTGCGCAACCACCGGCCACCGATGTGCTCGACGATGACGCGCACCAGCTTGCCAGTGTATTGCTTCATCTCGTCGGTGAAGCCCGCATCGCCGACCATCCGGTGCACCCAGGGCTCGGTGGCGATGACTGGCGGCCGCGACGGCGCCGAGACGATGGCGCCGATCAGCACGGCGACGCCGAAGCGGGAGGTGAGAAGCCGGTAGATCTCCTGGCCGGTTTCGGAGGAGAAGGCACCGCCGTGCGATCCCGCGGAGAACGTCATCCCCGTCAGGTTGGGGTCGGGCTGGAGGGCCGTGTTGTCGAGTGTGTAGTCTGTCAGCATGATATGCTCCTGTCGTCAGGTTAAGCCCTTTCGGGCGTGCGCCGACAGCGGTGATTTCACGTCCGGGAATGAGCGTTACGGGACTCTATCGCAGGAACGAGGGGTATTTCTGTAAACCGACGGAGCGGTAGGGGCAGGGGCCCCGGGCGGCATGGCTGGCCCGCGGCCGGCTCAGACGCCGATCAGGGGCATGCAGGCGAAGAGATCGACGTCTCGCTCCGCAAGGCTGTCCACTGCCGCGCTTGCGCGTTGCGGCAGTCCGGTTGAAGCAATCGTAGTCCTGTCCGGCTTTCCATTCATCGGTGTGGGCCGTGGCCTGTTCCGACAGGCTGGTGCGGGTGTTCGGGTCCGCGATCTCGCCAGCATCTGAGGAGGATTCACTGCCCATAGGGTGAGCGGCGGTATACTCTGCGGCACCTCGCCGACGATGGCAACTCCGCGTTCGCCGAGGTCAACGGTCCAGACTGCCAGCGTCGTGGCAACGATTGCCAGCACCGGGCCGGTCTTGGCACCAATGTCGGCCATGCGGGGCCCGAGACCAAAGCGGCGCAGGAGCGGCTTTAGTCCTTTCCGGCCCCAGAACATGAAGGCGGTCGCAGAGACGCCGAGCATGACGGTGATCAGCTTTGGTCTCGTCCAGATGTGCCCAGAAACCGCCGAGGATCTTGACCAGCGCGTGGCCTTCTCCTTTGAGGCCGAGGATGTGGCGCAGCTGGCTCGCCGCGATCGGGATGCCGGACGCGGTGATGAAGCCCGCGATCACTGGGTGCGACAGGAAATTGGCGAGAAAGCCGAGGCGGAACAGCCCCAGCGCCAGCAGCATCGCGCCCGTTAGGAAGGACAGTGTCAGGGCGGCGGTCACATAGCCCGCGGTGCTGCTCTGCGCGATTTTGCCCACCGCCGCCGCGGTCATCAGCGACACGACCGCCACTGGGCCCACGGCCAGCGCACGGCTGGTGCCGAAGATCGCGTAGAGCAGGATCAGTGCGACCGAGGCGTAGATTTCGACTTCTGGCGGTATGCCAGCCAGCAGCGCGTAGGCCAGCGATTGTGGGATCAGCATGATTGTCACGATCACCGTGGCGACCATGTCGCCGGTGAAGGTCGAGCGGTTGTAGCGCCGCCCCCAGTCGAGGATCGGCTGGTAGCGCCACAGCGGGGGCAGGGTCATGCGGGGCGATCCGTCTTGAGGGAAAGATGGCGGCCCGTGGGCCGCCCGACACTCTCAGTCGAAGCGGTTCACCGGCAGCTTCAGGTAGCGGTTGCCGTCATCCTCGGTTTCTGGCAGCCGCCCACCACGCAAGTTGATCTGCAACGCCGCGAGGATGCGGTTCGGCAGCGCCAGCGTCTCGTCGCGGGCTTTGCGGCGTTGAATGAAGGCGTCGCGCTCCGTGCCATCCTTCACATGGATGTTGTGGGTCCTGTGCTCGTCCACCGTGGCTTCCCAAATCGGCTTTTTCCGGTCCTTCGTGCCGTAGTCGTGGCCGACATTGAGGCGGGTGTTGCCCGGCAGCGCGAGGATGTCCTGTATCGAGTCCCACAGTTCGGCGGTCTTGCCGCCTGGAAAGTCCGAGCGCGAGGTGCCGGCGTCTGGCTGCATCAACGTGTCATGCACGAAAGCCGCGTCGCAGCAGACATAGGTGACCGAGCCCAACGTGTGGCCGGGCGAGAGCATCACGCGCGCCTCCAGTTCACCGATCCTGAAGGTCTCGCCCTCCTCGAACAGGTGGTCGAAGTCGCGGTTCGCGTCAAAGGCCTCGGGCAGATTGTAGATGTCAGCCCAGATCTTGGCAATCTTGGGCACCAGCGCGCCGATCGCGTTGGGGGCGCCGGTGCGCTCCTTGAGATGTGCCGAAGCCATGACATGGTCGGCATGGGGGTGAGTGTCGAGCACCCACTGCACTTTCAGGTCGTTGTCGCGCACGATGTCGAGGACCTGATCCATACTCTCTGTGGAAAAGCGATAGTTCTTCGGATCGAAGTTCCACACGACGTCAATCAGTGCCGCCTGACGCGTCTTGGGGTCGGCGCAGATATACTGGATCGACCCGGTATCGGGCTCGTAGATGCCCCAAACGTCGGGACTTCCTTCACCGGTTGAGGGTGAGTGACGCACGATGCGGCTCTTCAGAGGATCGGTCATTGCGAAGCTCCTTTCCTGAGGGACATGGAGATGTCAGGGGTATGCCGTGCGAACCACATGCCCGCCAGCATGCAGGGCACGAAGATCAGCGTGCCGGTCGCAGCGATCGGCAGCGCGGTGAGCGCCGGGCCGGGGCAGAAGCCACCCAAGCCCCAGCCGGTGCCGAAGATCGCAGCGCCGATCAGCAGCTTGGGGTCGAGGTCGGTGCGGTTCGGGATGCGGAACTCGGTCTCAAAGAACGGGCGGGAGCGACTGCGGGTGAGCCACGCGAAGCCCGGCGCGGTCACAGCGATGGCACCGCCCATGACGAAGGTAAGGCTCGGGTCCCACGTGCCGAACACGTCGAGGAAGTTGAGCACCTTGGCCGGATCGGACATCCCGGAAATGATCAGGCCGAAGCCGAAGATCAGGCCCGACATAAGCGCGAAGATCTGTTTCATCTCAGCCCCCGATCAGGTGACGAGTGACGAAGACCGGAACCAAGGCCGCCGTCATGAAGGTCGCTGTCGCGACGATCGAGCGCATGGAACCGCGCGAGATGCCGCAGACGCCGTGCCGCGAGGTGCAGCCATTGCCATAGGTCGCACCGAAGCCCACAAGCAGACCCGCGATCGCCATCAGCACCGGGCTCGACGGCACCCATTGCTGGGGCCATTCGCCCGACACCCACAGCCAGATTGGCGCGGCGAGAAGGAGGCCCAGCACGAACAGTGCTGACACGCCCCGCGCCTCACCGCCTGTGGAACGCGCAAAAATGCGCGACGTAAGGCCGCTAATACCAGCAATACGACCGTTAGTAGCCATCAATAGCACTGCCGATGCTCCGATCATCATGCCGCCGCCGAGCGACAGCCAAGGGGTGAATGAGGTTTCCATCTCTCGACTCCGTGATACATTTCCTAACGCCGTCAGGCATATCTTGTTTTAGAACATCAATATATTCTTATTAGTGAATATTCAATGGATCGAATATGACAAATGCCGACGACTTTCTGGACGGCGACATTCAACGTGCTGCGGCTCTGATGGGCATGCTGGCGTCTGAGGACCGGTTACAGATCCTTTGCCGGTTGCTTGATGGTGAGCGATCGGTCGGGGCGTTAGCGCAGGCCTGCGGGATGTCGCAGCCCACCATGTCGCAGCAGCTTAAACGGCTCAAGGAAGCGGGTCTGGTCGAGGGACGCCGTGATGGACAGACGATTTACTATAGTGTGACCAGCGATGAGGTCGCCGCTGTGCTGGAAACACTTCACAGGCTTTATTGTGCTCGCGCAGCGGATTGAGCAGGGCTTTGCCTCTCCAATCTCATTCAATCGTTTTGCACACAGTTTCAGAAGCGCAACTTTGAGAGAATATTTCAGCATATCAGTTTCCATTCTTTAGGGAGGTTCATTTCGGTTCACTTTGCACGATTAAACTTGATTGCGCAGATGGTTCTTGAAACAGATATTGTTCCACCGACGTGGCTTGCAAAGCGTCGAAGCGGAGATTTGTATCGATAGGTTTCCTGAATGCCTACGGAAGTAAAAGTCAGGCTCGGACAAGCTCGGCTGTGGCTCAGCCGCGGCTGATTCCTGTTGATTCTATGTTTCTTCTTAATTCAGGAACGAGAATACATTTTAGTAATCAGTAGCTTGCTGAGCGTTTGGACGCAAAATTCCGGCATATTGACGCAGAATCCCGGCGCAAAGACGCAAAATCCCGGGCACAGGTCGTAAAATCCCGGATATTGGACGCAAAATTCCGGCAATTCAGCTGGCTTGAGAGCTGGCCTTCCGAGACTGCTGGTGCCGGGAATTTTTTGCAGACTGGACAAGAAACTTCTTTAGAATTCAGGGGAACGACCAATATTCGCCGTATGAACCTTTCAGCCGTATATTCACGCATCGTAGATGGCGACCTCGACTGTTCCGTGCTGCCCGCGGGCGACGCGTTTCCCTATCTCACTGCGATGTCGATCTTTGTTAGGATCTCCGGCGTGCCACTTGTCGTGTCCGGGCTGGAGGCAGTCGAGTTCTCGAGGCGCTACCCGAAATCGTTGATACCAAAGGACGCGGAAGCTTACTTCAAGGGGGATGCGGCTATCTCCTTACTCGATAGGAACGGCTCTGTTGATGGCGTGGATGCCCCTCCCGACGGCATCGCAATGTGCCATTGTGGTGAGTGTTGAAGCCATCACAAAAGGAAGGAGCATCCATGTCCGAAGTTACTCTCATCGGTATCGACTTGGCAAAGCGCGTTTTCCAACTGCACGGCGCGCGCAGCGAAGGTTCGGTCGCGTTTCGCAAGAAACTGTCGCGGGGGCAGTTGCTCGCCTTCGTGGCACAGCAACCCAAATGCCTGATGGCCATGGAAGCTGACGTTGCCCCCAACTTTTATCCAGCGTGAGCGAGACTCCGAGGTTGAGTTTTGCCGTTTTCGGCGAGTTGAGCAACGGGGACTGGCGCGGAGTTTTGAGGATTGCGCAGCGTCAGGCCCCGTTGCGGGGTGAAGGTCTGGGCGAACTCGGCGGGCGTCTGCCAGCCAAGGCGGGAGTGTGAGCGTTCGGTATTGTAGTCCGTGCGCCACGCGGCCAGCGTGACGCGGGCATGTTGCAGGGATGTGAACAGGGTTTCGTTCAACAGTTCGTCCCGCAGACGACCGTTGAAGCTTTCGATGAAGGCATTCTGTGTGGGCTTTCCGGGCGCGATGTAATGCCAGTCAAACTTGCGATCATCCACGAACTTCAGGATCGCATTCGAGGTGAACTCTGTCCCGTTATCGCTGACCACCGTCTGGGGTTTGCCGCGGGCGTCGAACAGGGGCGCCAGTTCACGCGCCACCCGTGCGCCCGACAGCGAAGTGTCCGCGATCAGGGCCAGGCATTCGCGCGTGCAGTCATCGACCACGGTCATGATCCGGAAGCGGCGACCATCGGTCAGCTGGTCCGAGACGAAGTCCAGCGACCAGCGCTGGTTCGGCATCAGCGGCAGCACCATCGGAGCCCGCGTGCCGATCGCCCGCTTGCGCCCGCCCCGGCGCCGCACATTCAGTTGCTCTTCGCGGTAGATGCGGAACAGGCGTTTGTGGTTCACCGCATAGCCCTCGCGCCGCAAAAACACATGCAGTCGCCGATAGCCGAACCTCCGGCGCACCCGTGCCAGTTCCTTCAGCCTCTCCCGCAGCACGGGATCATCCTGTCGGATCGTCTCATAGCGCATGGTCATCCGGCAACAACCGATGACCCGACACGCCCGCCGTTCGCTCATCCCGTGACCCGCCACAAGATGTGCGACCGCTTGCCGCTTCGCGGCGGGCGCTACCATTTTTTTCCAAGCAGGTCCTTTAGAGCCGAATTATCCAACATGGCGTTGGCGAGAAGCTTCTTCAGCTTGCCATTCTCATCCTCCAGCGCCTTCAGCCGCTTCGCCTCACTGACATCCATGCCGCCATACTTGGCTTTCCATTTATAGACAGTTGCATCGCTGACACCGTGCTTGCGGCATAGATCGGCCACGGAAATTCCGGCCTCATGCTCTTTCAGGATGCCAATGATCTGATCTTCGGTAAATCTGCTGCGCTTCATATCTGGTCCTTTCGATTGGGCCAGAGTCTACCTCAAACTGGATTAGATGCAGGGGGCAACGTCACTTCAACTGCCCCTTCTATGACTCCCTACAGGACTTTCTATCGTTTCTTCAAATACAAGATTGGCTGATTTTACAGGGACGAAGTAACATTGTGAATTTCTTTCTGGCTTTCACCAGCGGCTTCGCGATGCTATGGAGCAGGACACCGAACGATAACGTTTCATCCGGCCCGAAGAGCTGAAATCAAGACCATCCTGGACGGTCTCGCGCAATGGGTAAAGTAGCAGTCGGTCCTGAACCGACCTTGGTGTGGCGACCCATTCCTGCGGCGCTGCGATCATCCTTCTGCAATCTGCGCCATGGGAACGCTTTTACAGCGAAGCGGAGCGGAGTGGCATGGGGTTCACCTTTGAGTCAGGATTAGTGTCGCAGGCACAAGACGGCTGCCGATGCTTTTTAGGCTTTTTCATGATCAGTGTCACATCAGGAACGGGGCCGCCATAAGGGCAGGGGGCAACATCGCAAGAATTAGCCTGTGATGAAGGTGGAGATGCGGGTTACGATATCGTCCCGGCCGTGGTCGAGTGTTGCGACGTGAAAGGATCGGTCCAGCCACTGCAACGTGACGTCTGACGATCCGACTTCGCGCACGATACGCGATCCGTTTTCCGGTGCCACGACGTGATCCTCTCGCGATTGGAAAACAAGGATTGGCTGCTTCAGCAGCCGCAGCATAAGGCCCGGCGCCCAGGCCGGCACGAACCGCTCCTGCATCGCCGCCGCGGGTGTCTTCGGCTTCGGCATCGACAAGGATGACGACTGCCAAGGTATTATCGACAGCTCCGCGCAGGTGAGAGATCACGGGAGCTTCGGCGAGATCACTGTGTTCATGAAAGCGATTGCGGATATTATGCGCTTCTTTTGCCGTAATCGTGCAGTCGCAGACGATCCCTGCGGAGAACGCCAGAAAGTCGTGCCGCGCTCCTTTTCGAATTGAGTTCCCTTGTCCGAACTTTCTGCGATATCGACTGCACGCGTATTAATTGCCTGCAACAACCCCGTGCTTACACTCAGTGCGGGGGCGAATGGCCTCGACAATTGTTCGCTCACTGAGATCGCCAAAAAACCTATCGACCGCCCGCGCCTCGCTGATCAGGGCGTCACCCTCGCCGTCCTCGATCGCCTCCGATGGGCAACAAGCTGCGGGTTCTGATCATCGTTGATACGCACTCGCGCTTTTGTCGGCTGCCGGTCCCCGCTTTACCTACCGCGACGATGATGTGGTCCGGACACTGAAACGGGTCTATGTCCGCGTCAGCTATCCCAAAATTATCAGGGTCGACAGCGGCTGCGAACTCATCTCCCGCGACCGCCTATGCTAATGTTCTCACTCTGGATGTCTCACGCCCAGGCAGGCCCACGGGCCACGGATTCATCGAGGCGATCAACAGCAAGCTCCAGTCTGAGTGTCTGAACGCGCACTGGTTCATAAGCCTTGCAGATTCCAAAGAAAAGCTGGAGACTTTGCGTAGGCACACCAACGAAGACCGCCCCCAAAGCACGATCGGATATAACATCCCGAAGGCCCTGGATTATACCGGCGGCACAATTAGTCCGTCGTCATGACCGAGCCTGTAAACTCCAGCATCCGGCGGTCCAAGGTTGGGGATCAGCGCAAGGTTGTGCAGTCTCTGCAATAGAACTGTGCGATTTTACGGGGGGCAGGTCACACTGATAGCGGAACGATGAAAATTTCCGCACTGCACTTGCTCCTTCGACGCTGTTATCGAAACGTGACAAATACATAGAATACGGGATGGTCGCACAGATATGGAGGACGAATTCGCATCAAAGGCTGCTGTAGAGCATACTCCGTCCCAATTCTTCAGTTCAGGACATGTTGACAAGACGCCTTCAGAGCAACTTGAAGCGGTCCTCACCTACCAGTTGCAGCATGCGGCAGCGGCGGCGGAAAATGGTCTTCGATCATATGAAAGCCTGCGCAGTCTTGGTGAAGTGATCAGTGGCGAATATGGTGATCGAGTCATATTCGAGTTGTTCCAAAACGCCCACGATGCGCACATCGATGGAAGCGTCGGATCAATTTTTCTAAAGTTTGTAGTGCATAGCCCTGAACGGGCAGATCTCTATGTCGCTAATACGGGCAAAGGTTTCGACTGGAGTAACGTCGATGCTATACGCAACATCGGATTATCCAGCAAATCTGTTGGCGATGGTATTGGGAACAAGGGGTTGGGATTCAGGTCGGTTGAAACGCTCACCGACGATATAAGAATTTACTCTCAGGCACAGGCTAAGTGCACGGAAACGTTTGACGGTTTTTGTTTTCGCTTTGCGCATCGCCGCGAAATCGAACAAGCTGCGAGGCGAGTAACCTCACCGGAATTGGCCGCCAAAGTAGCTCGCGATCTGCCAAGATACCTGGCGGCCATGCCAATCGATTTGCAGTCTGACGATATTACCAGTTTCGCGAAGGAGGGTTATGCCACCGTTGTGCACCTACCTCTACGAAGTCATGCGGCAGTCTCATTGGCTCGATCGCAGATTGTCGCACTTTCGCAGACCGACGTGCCGTTGCTGCTGTTTCTCGAGCGAATCGAAAAAGTGGTCGTTGAAATCCACGACGAGGGCATCGTCTCCCGGCGTAGGCTAACTCGTAGGGTCTTGGACAAGCCAGTGCCAGTTATGGCGTCGGACATTGACTACGAGGTTGTGTCGATCGAACCTGGCCGCCGCCGCTACATCGTGGTGCACAGGCCTGTCGATCTTGAGCGGCTCAATGACGCCATTGATGCGAGCATAGCCAAGGAGTCGCAGCTTGTCCGCTGGCGGGACTGGGAGGGCAATCCCAAAGTGTCGGTCGCGATCCCTTTGAGGACCGAGGATTTCGAGCAGGGAAGGGTCTACAACTTCCTACCAATGGCCGCCGAAATGAAGTCTCCGTTGGCGGGGCATATCGACGCCCCGTTCTATGCCTCAATTGACAGGCGACGCGCTAACTTCGACCTTCCTCTCAACGCCTTTTTTCTCGATGAACTCGCCGATACGGCCGTGAGGGCTGCAAACGAACTCAAGACGTTATCCGAAATAGCCTTCAGGAACGTCGTCTTCGATCTGGCATCTTGGGACCCACAAGATCTTTCGCGCCTCACTCGCGTTTGTGAGCGACGTGGGATTAACTGGCGGGAACTCGAAGTTGTTCCAGAGGCCGGAGGGGGATGGTGCTCCCTTCAGTCCTCCTACGTCTGGGAAGAGAAGGGCTATCGCCTCTTGCGTGTTCGGCGATTCGTTAAGGCGGGCGTTGCCGATCTCGCCAACCCAGACCTCGGTCCACGCCGCCTCGAGCGAATTTGCGGCACGCTGAAGACAATACCGCTCAGGGCCGTCCCAAATGAAAAAGACTTGGCAGAATGGATTGAGGCGGTCGCCGCGTCGCTTACCTCCGACCACTCGTCACCCAGGACTTGGGGCACATTCTATGAGGAGTGTCGAAAGGCATTTCCGTCAGTTCGTGCCCTTCGTGAGCTTGGCGGCAAACGGATTTTACGAAGTCGCGACGGAGGGACCGTGGCTGCCATGGGCGTCGGGCCGGAAACGCCCGTCTTCGTGCGCGAGGCCTTAAGTCGGCGCAGGAAGTCAGATGAAGCCCCGTTTCCACCGAAGTCATTGGCGAGCAAGTTCTCCATCCTGGATGACGAAGTGCCATTGGCAGCCGACGTCTTAGCGGACTTTGTTCAGGCGGGACTTGTGAGGCGATACGATGCCTTGGAGGTCTTAGACGCGATCCCAGCGACTTTTGGCGACCGGGCTGCTCCAAAGAGACGGGAAGCCGCTCTCAAGTGGGCTTTTGACGTTTGGCGGGCCGAGGGCTCTAAATGCGACAAGATCTTGGCGAGGATTGATCTTCAAGTCGAGACAATTAGCGGATGGAAACCCGCAACCACTGCGCGTTTTTCTGAGGGCTGGACGCCACAAGGTAGAAGCCTGAGCACCTATCTTGCCGAGGCGTCGCCCTTGTCGCCCGATTGCGCGGAAGCTGCGCAGATGCTGCTAATTTCGGAAGCGCCGTGGATTCCTAAGTCGGTTGCAATGCGGAAAAATTGGACGGATTTCCTGAAGGTCGCCGGGGTCAAGGACGGCCTTCCCCTATTGGTGGACGAATCAGCACCAGAGATCGGAACGCCAGTTCACACTTGGCATGGCTTCCTCAAGAGCAAAGAACCTAAGGCGGGACGCAACGCTTCGTGGATCGCAGCCAACGTTCATGTCGATCTTCCTAATCCACAAACCGACTACTCGCGCAGAGGCGAATTGTGGCGATTTCCGGGACAGATCGAGCATGACATGATGCAACCTGAAACGAGGCGGCGTCTGGCCGAATTGGCGATGGTGCAGGCGGCTCAGGGCGACACCGGTTGGGCGACTTGGCATCTTGGTAGATACGAGCGATGGGGGAGGGACCAGAACGAGACCAAACTCCTTACACCTGCCGCAGTGTTTCTCGCGAAATCGCCTTGGATGCCGATTGATGGAGAGGATGATCTCTTTTGCCGACCCGACGAGCTTTGGGCGAGCACGGACGGACGTCGGCGTCCCCCGCGCTACTTGGATCGGCCGCGGGATAGGTTAGAGTCCGCGCTTGCGGCAGTATTCGGCCAAATCAGTTTCGTTCAGTGCTGCCGTTTCCAACACCGCCGCGAACTTGTCGGTGTTTGTCAAACATGTTGTCCGCCGATTTCATGCGGCGTCTCTGATTTCAGGGGCGCTGATTTCGGTTTCTGGGTTGAGCCAGACGGGTCCGGCGGGTTGCCAGTTGCGCGTTTTGCCTGACCAGCGTTCTGGGTTTTGCGCACGCGCATTTGCATAGAGCATGGCGCGGTTTGCCAGCGTTGCGCGGTCATGGCCAGCGTGGCGTGCGCCCGGAGTGACGAAGCGGATGGCGCTGTGCAGATGCTCGCCGTTATACCATGTCGCGAAGGATTTCACCCAAGCCTGGGCGTCAGTCTTGGTGGCAAAACCCTTCGTCGGCCAGTCTGAACGGTATTTGCAGGTTCGGAACAGGGCCTCGGAGAAGGGGTTGTCGTTGCTCACGCGCGGGCGGCTGTAGGACGCGGTGATGCCTAGTTTCTCCATGGTCACTTTCATCGTCGCCCCTTTCATGGGGCTGCCGTTGTCGGCGTGCAGCACCAGCGGTCGCGTGATGCAGCCCTCGGCCATGACCGCCCGCCGGATCAGGGTGGCCGCCAGCTCTGCGCTCTCGCGCTCATGGACTTCCCAGCCAACAATCTTACGGCTGTAGATGTCCACAATCAGGTAGAGGTAGTAGAACATGCCCGCGACGGGCCCGGGCATCCAGGTTATGTCCCAGGTCCAGACCTCGCAGGGCCCGCTGGCCTTATAGCTGGTGGGTGGTTTGCGCCGGACAGGCGGCTTGGCCCGGCCACGGTGCTGTTGCTGTCCATCAGCGCGCAGGATGCGGTAGAAGCTGGACTCGGATGCCAGATAGCGTCCCTGATCGGCCAGCTTCGGCACGATCTGGCTGGGTGGCAGGCTGGCAAAGCTTTCCGAATTGCAGGTGTCCAGCACGGTCGCGCGTTCAGCCGCGCTTAGCTTGTTGGCGGGTTCCGGCCGCAGCACGAGGGGGCGCTGATCGGCGTGAATCTCGCCGCCTTTCGTCCAGCGTCGCAAAGTGCGATCACTGATCTCTAGCTCGGAACAGGCTTTGGCGCGCCGCGCGCCAGCGGTGACGGCCTCGTTGATCAGAACAACTGCGGTCTGGCGATGTGGGGTGCTGATCATGCGTCCTCTCCGTCCCCCCAGATCGCGGCGGCCTTTTTTCGCAGGACAAGCAACGCTGCGGTTTCTGCCAATGCGCGGTCCTTGCGGGCCAAATCCCGCTCCAGCTCCCTGACCCGCTTCTTCTCTTCCTTAGTTGCTTGGCTGATCCGGGCCGTGCTGCTGCGATCCCAGTCGTTTGCCTGTTCGCAGGCGACGCGCCATGCCTTGATCTGCTCGGGAAAAAGCCCGCGTTTGCGGCAGTATTCAGCCAGATCGGCCTCATTGAGCGCCGCCGTCTCCAACACCGCCGCGAACTTGTCACGCGACGACCAGCCTTCGGGGCCCGCATCAGCGTCTGGCAAAAGCTGCCCTTTGCCCCGCGCTTCAGCGCGCCACTTATGCAGCGTCGCCGCGGAAATCCTTTCCTCGTGCGACAAATCTCGAATGGCCATGTTGTTCGGCGGCAGCATCCGCTTCAGCACAGCCGCCTTCCGTTCCGGTGAATATCCCAAGTCATTGTCCTATCCCGCCCACCTGTAAAATAGAGGAAAAGTAGAGCGGCGGACAACTACGCTGACACGGGGGGTTGTCGCGCGAAGACCAACCCTCAGGGCCAGCGTCAGCGTCAGGCAGAAGCTGCCCCTTGCTGCGTGCGTATTCCGGAGCATGCGCCCACTCATTCCGACAACATGCGCCCACCTGTTCCGGGGTATCCGCCCACCGGTGACGCGTTGCCGTGAGGCAGCGTGTTTCGGGTATCAGGTCTGAGGCGTTTCGTCATCCATTTTGGCGATGGTTTTCCGCATGGACGCTCCCTCCAGCTCGATACGGTAGGCATTGTGGACGATGCGATCGAGGATGGCGTCGGCGAACGTCGGCTCGCCGATGACGTCGTGCCACGCTTTGATGGGCAACTGGCTGGTGATCATGGTTGAGCCGCGGCCGTATCGCTCTTCGACGATTTCCATCAGATCGCGGCGCTGCGTGGCCGTGAGCCGGTCCGGCCCCCAGTCATCAAGGATCAGCAGCTGCGCTTTGGTGATGCTGCGGAACAAGCGAGGGAAGCGACCGTCACCATGGGCCAGTTCCAGTTCTTCGAAGAGGCGCGGCATCCGTTTGTAGACCACGGTGACGCCGTCGCGACAGGCCGCCTGCGCCAGGGCACAGCCGAGCCATGTCTTGCCGACCCCACAAGGGCCGGTGATGATCAGGCCGCGCTTGTCGGTGATCCACTTGCCCGTGAGCAGGCTCTGGAACAGCGCCTTGTCGAGGCCGCGCCGCGCACGGTAATCGACATCCTCCGGGCAGGCACCCACATGGCGCAGCCTGGCTGAGCGCATGCGGGCCTCGAAGCGCTTGGTTTCTCTGCTGGCGACCTCACGGTCAACCAGCAGGCCAAGCCATTCCGCGTGGCTGAGGTCAGCAGCACCATCCTGAGATTGCAGTTCGACGAAGGCTTCGGCCATACCGTCAAGCCGCAGGGCCTTCAGGTGATCGAGGGTTGGATGGGTAAGCATGGGTGTCCTTTCAGTGGAAGTAATCGGCGCCACGGATGTTGGGGTGATTGATGGCAGGCTCCTCCGTGGCGCGGGCCCGGGTCTTGCTGTCCAGCCCATTCTTCAGGATCGAATGGACTGATGAGTAGGATCGCGCGTTGATTTCAAGCGCCCGTCGGCAGGCAGCATCGAGGCGGTCCCGACCGAACCTGTCAGCCAGCCGGATCACGCCCAGACAGGTGCGATAGCCTTGTTCACAGTGCTTGCGGTCGCGCATCACGACCTCGGCGAAGATCGCAACGTTCGGCCCGATACGCGCGGCCCAGGCCTGGATGCGCTGTGGCGTCCAATCTTCGCGGAACTTGTGGTGCGCTGGCATGTGATCGCGCTGCGTGGAGTGCTGCCCGTTGCCGGAGGTGCGCACATGTGAAGCGACACGCTGCCCGATATGGAAGACTTCGACCGTCCGGGCGGTGATGCGCGCCCACAGCTCTGTCTTCAGCAACTGATAGGGCACGGAGTAATAATGCCGGTCGATCGCGATGTGGTAATCGAGCCCGGCGCGGCACTTCTTCCATTCGGCATAGACATAAGGCGCGACCGGCAGCGGCTTCAGGGCGGGCTTGTCCAGCTGCTCGAACAGCTGCCTGCGACTGGCGCCGAGATGGCGCGAGACCTTGTCGTTGAGCTGGTCCAAAAGCGGGCGAATGGCAGCGTTCACATCCCCGAGGCTGAAGAACTGACGATTGCGCAGCCGCGCCAGAATCCAGCGTTCAACCAGCAAAACTGCGCCCTCAACCTTTGCCTTGTCCTTGGGTTTATGGGGCCGTGCGGGCACAACGGCCGTGTCGTAATGCGTGGCCATATCCGCGTAGGTCCGGTTGATCGCGGGGTCGTAGAAGCACGCCTTGGTGACCCCGGCCTTCAGGTTGTCGGAGACGATCTGCGCCGTCACACCCCCGAGAAAGTCGAAGGCGCGCACATGGCTTGCGATCCAGTCCGGCAGTGATTGGGTCCACGTCGCCTCAGCATACGTATAATTCGAGGCCCCCAGCGTGGCGACGAACAGCTGTGCCGTGCGCACTTCGCCGGTCATGGGGTCAATCACGTCGATCGTGTGCCCTGCGTAATCGACAAACAGCCGCTCGCCCGCCGGATGACGCTGGCGCATCACTGGCGACAGCTTGCCTTCCCACCGCGTATACAGCTCGCAGAACCGGGAATAGCCGTAGCCTTCCGGATGATCGGCGCGATATTCTTCCCACAGCAACGACAGCGTCACGCCCTTGCGGCGCAACTCGCGGTGGACATGCGCCCAGTCAGGCTGGGTCGCTCGGTTCGACACATCACGCGCCGTCCGGGGGTAGATTTGCCGTTCAAGGTCAGTGTCGGAAAGACTTGGCGGCAGCGGCCAACTCAGGCCCAACTCGTCGGCACGCTCAAGATAGCCCCGAAGGGTGGTGCGCCCGATCGCCAGGCTTGCTGCAATCTGGCGCGTCGATAATCCCTCGGCTGACAGCCGCAAAACGTCTCGTATCTTCCGCATCGGCAATCTCTTCATCGGGCTTCCTTCGCGCCAAAAGGACGGAAGGTAGCCGGTTACAGATTGCCTCGCAGCAGCACGTCACAGGGGTGGGCGCATACCCCGGAATCGGTGGGCGGATGAAATCGGAATGGGTGGGCGCATCAAATCGGAATCGGTGGGCGCATCACCCCGGAATACGCATGCTGCGCGCATCAGCCCGCCACTTGTGCAGTGTAGCCTCGGAAATCCCTTCATCCTGCGAAAGCTGCCGAATGGCCAAGTTATTCGGCGGCAGCATCCGCTTCAGAACAGCCGATTTTCGTTCTGGTGAGTATCCCACGTCATTGTCCTATCCCGCCCACCTGAAAATTAGAGAAAAGTAGAGCAGCGGACAACAACCCTGACAGAGGGGGATCTTGCCAGCCGTTATCTCACTGAGAAGCATAAGAAGAGATATGACGACCGTTCCTGGGTCTCTGAGAACCGGGGTCTGCTCGAGATAAACTGGGAGGGGGACGACACACTTGGATACGATTTCTGCGTCCAGACCGCCGATGTCGAATGGCGCTACGAAGTAAAGTCTAACCTGGACGATGCATTCGAATTCGAGTTCACGCAGAATGAGATGCGAGTGGCTGCCGAATGTTCTTCTGACGGCACTCGAAAATATCGAATTTTGTATGTCCCCTTCGTTTTTGATCCCTCACGATGGCATGTTATGCAGCTACCGAACCCTTTGAGCGCTGCCGGGCGGGATTTGTTCAAAGAAGTCGGTGCCGGTGCGACCCGGCTGAAATTTGAGATCGCAAAGTAAATGTTCAACCTTCCTTCAGGGTGATAGATGGCCAACTCCGGACAATCAACTCGCCGAACCGTTCAAGATCTTGTTGCGAGATGAAGGGAACCTGAGCGATAAAGAATGGTGCGCCCGATGGATTATCGCCTGAGAGTGACGCAGCAAGATGACCACGCCCCAGAAGATTTTCTGCACCTGGTTCGCCAAGTGCAAGGACAGATCCCCTGTCGGAAGCGACTTTCAGGCAAAGACGATTCCCGAGGTTCTCACGGATGTTGGGCGGAATGGCATCTTGTGAAGCCCGCTGGGTGATCAAGATGATGTAGATGCCCGCGGCGCGGGCTTTCATTGCCAAATCCGTCAACGCGGCCTCTACGGATTGACGATAAGTATCGGAGCCAATCATCCAGCTGGCAATTTCGTCATGGGCTACAACAATACGCGGCAACCGGTTTTCGCCCGAAACACGCGCGTTGTATTGATCTATATCACGCGCCTTATTCTCACCAAAGAGCTCGTAACGATGGTTCATCTCGGTGACGAGATCCTTGAAAACCTTGGTGGCTTCGTCTGATGTCGCAGTAATGCCGCCATCGAGATGAGGGACGTCTGCAATCCAGAAAAAATCGGCGCCCGCTTTGGGATCAATCAACTTGAGGCGAAGGTTTTTAGGGTCGTTAGTTGCAGCCAGTTGCAACAAGATGCTCTGGAGCAAATTACCTTTGCCGCTGCCTGTCTCACCGGCGATCAAGGTATGTGGCGCGTGCTGCGGTTGGTCGCCGTGTGCACTGTCCAGATTGAGCCAGAGCGGACCGCCATTGTCTTCTCGGCGGCCAAGGAGAAGGGAGACATTGCCTGTCGGTGCCTCCGGCCTCCATTTGGCGTGTGTCCAGAGTTCACTTACATGAACGAGCCGACGTTTGCTTGCGGCGACGAAAACACCAACCCAACCCAATCCCGGGCGGATATACGCGACGTCGATCCCATACGTTGTGCGCAGTTCCGAACTCTTGGCCCGAATGGCCTTCTCGGTGAGCGTTTTGTGACCGCGGAACCGGATAAGTGTCCCGTTGGGTGTCGTGGTGAATGCTGGATCGTGGAAGTCTGCTTGCACACCGTTTTCGACCAAGGCTGCCTGCAACTCTTGCGCCATGCGCTGCGCTTCGGCCTCGACATCACCACGGCCCTCCAGCGCCTCCGGTCGAGCTCCCATTTTCGCCAGATGTTCAGCGATCAGAGGTGGAAACGCTGCAAGACCACGTGCTGCGGTTTCGACTTCGCATTCGGCACTTGCGAGGTCGGCCACTTCCGGGCTCTCTGGTCCTGGGTCGGCCGAATGTTTCTCATTCGGGGCAGAGCTATCCGAAATCGGGTCTTCGATGCCTGGGATCACGCTGGTTGGGGCAGGGGAGCTCTCGTGCTCAGGCGTATCAGTTTCGGCCGAAATTTTCTGTGGGCTCGAAAACAGGTAGCCAGTGTCTTGGCAAACGAATGAGCCTGCCATGATGGCGGAGAGGTTCTCCGGGCCAAGGGCATGCTGCCAGCTGTCTTCACCGCCATCGAGTCGAACCGGCCAGCCCGATGTCTGGTCTGTTCTTTGGTCGTGTATCACGACGACTGAACATCCTCGAACTGTCACATTAACATCCCCGCGCAGCAAGCTTTCCGCAAACCGAGTCCGGTCGTCGGCATGTGGAATCGCGATATCCAGCTCGGGCTTGGCGACGAGCAGTCGCAGGAGATCTCGACACGCCGAACGCTTCGTTGCCGGCTCGAACCGATCGCTATCGACGAGACG
>NZ_JBMERN010000059.1:0-23108 GCF_049310965.1 Loktanella sp. DJP18
ATCGTTAACCTTTTCGGTAGGTTCGACGAGACAGCCGGTTTGAGTGCGCCAGCGGATTGCCACGTGACAGGGCAGTGGTCCTGCGCAGCGCACACCGCGACGGACATCGCTTGCGTTCATCTTTTGTTCATAGGGTGGACTGGCGGATCGACGCAAAACCGCTATCTATGGTGTCGACATGCCTGTGGGGACGATATGGCCGAGTTGAAGAACATCGAGGTCCGCGGTGCGCGCGAACACAACCTCAAGAACATCGACGTGGACATTCCGCGCGACCAGCTGGTGGTCATCACCGGCCTTTCTGGGTCCGGCAAATCATCGCTGGCGTTTGACACGATCTATGCCGAAGGGCAGCGCCGTTACGTCGAAAGCCTGAGCGCCTATGCGCGGCAGTTCCTCGACATGATGGAAAAGCCGGATGTGGACCACATCTCTGGTCTGTCGCCCGCCATTTCGATCGAGCAGAAGACGACGTCCAAGAACCCGCGTTCGACCGTCGGCACGATCACCGAGATCTACGATTACCTGCGTTTGCTGTTCGCCCGCGCCGGCACCCCCTATTCGCCCGCCACAGGCCTGCCGATCGAGGCGCAGCAGGTGCAGGACATGGTCGACCGCGTCATGGCGATGGAAGAGGGGACGCGGGGCTATCTGCTCGCACCGATCATTCGCGACCGGAAAGGCGAATACCGCAAGGAATTCCTTGATCTGCGCAAGCAAGGCTTTCAGCGCGTGAAGGTGGATGGGCAGTTCTACGAGCTGGACGAGCCGCCGACCCTGGACAAGAAGTTCCGTCATGACATCGACGTGGTCGTCGACCGGATCGTCGTGCGCGAGGGGCTCGAAACGCGGCTAGCCGACAGTTTCCGCACTGCGCTCGACCTTGCCAACGGCATCACGATCCTGGAAACCGCCCCTGCCGAGGGCGAGGGCGAGGGCGAGCCGGAGCGGATCACGTTCTCCGAGAATTTCGCCTGCCCGGTCAGCGGTTTTACCATCCCCGAGATCGAGCCGCGGCTGTTTTCCTTCAACGCGCCGGTCGGGGCCTGCCCGGCCTGCGACGGCCTGGGGGTGGAGCTGTTTTTCGACGAGCAACTCGTGGTGCCGGACATCACTTTGAAGATCGCCGACGGCGCGCTTGCACCCTGGCGCAAGGGCAAATCGCCTTACTTCTTGCAGACGATCGAGGCGATTGCCAAGCACTACGGTTTCAGCAAAAACGCCCGATGGAAGGATCTCGACCCTGCGGTGCAGGAGGTATTTCTACGCGGTTCCGGCAAGGACGAGATCAAGTTCCGCTATGACGAAGGCGGCCGCGTCTATCAGGTCAGCCGCCCGTTCGAGGGTGTGATTCCCAACATGGAACGCCGTTACCGCGAGACCGACAGCAACTGGATTCGCGAGGAATTCGAGCAATTCCAGAACAACCGGCCCTGTGGCACCTGCCACGGTTTCCGCCTGCGCGAAGAGGCGCTGGCGGTGAAGATCGGTCCCGCCGGAGGCGGGCCGGACAAGCTGTTGCACGTCGGTCAGGTCGTGCAGATGTCGATTGCCGAGGCCTATGACTGGTGCCTTGCGGTGCCGGACCAGCTGAGCAAGCAGAAGAACGAGATCGCGCGTGCGATCCTGAAGGAGATTCGCGAGCGGCTGGGGTTCCTGAACAACGTCGGCCTGAATTACCTTACGATGGCCCGCAATGCGGGCACGCTGTCGGGCGGAGAGTCCCAGCGGATCAGGCTAGCCAGCCAGATCGGATCGGGGCTGACTGGCGTGCTTTACGTGCTGGACGAACCTTCCATTGGGTTGCACCAGCGCGACAACGACCGGCTGCTGACCACGCTGAAGAACCTGCGCGATCAGGGCAATACGGTGATCGTGGTCGAACACGACGAAGAGGCGATCCGCGAGGCGGATTACGTCTTCGACATCGGGCCGGGGGCCGGTATCCATGGCGGTCAGGTGGTGGCCAAGGGCACCCCGGCCGAGATCATGGCCGACGAAAACTCGATCACCGGACAATATCTGACCGGCAAGCGCCAGATCGCGGTGCCTGCGCAGCGGCGAAAGGGCAACGGCAAGAAACTGACGGTTGTGAAGGCCACCGGCAACAACCTGCACGAGGTCACGGCTGATTTCCCGCTGGGCAAGTTCGTCTGCGTGACGGGCGTGTCTGGCGGCGGCAAGTCCACCCTGACCATCGAGACACTGTTCAAGAACGCCGCGATGAAGCTGAACGGCGCGCGGCAGGCACCGGCCCCCTGCGAGACGATCAAGGGGTTCGAACACCTCGACAAGGTGATCGACATCGACCAGCGCGCCATCGGGCGCACGCCACGGTCGAACCCGGCGACCTATACCGGCGCCTTTACCCCGATCCGTGACTGGTTCGCCGGCCTGCCAGAGGCGAAGACCCGCGGCTACAAGCCGGGGCGGTTTTCGTTCAACGTGAAGGGTGGGCGGTGCGAGGCCTGTCAGGGCGACGGCGTCATCAAGATCGAGATGCACTTCCTTCCCGACGTCTACGTGACCTGCGAAACCTGCAAGGGCGCGCGGTATAACCGCGAGACGCTGGAGGTGAAGTTCAAGGGCAAGAGCATCGCCGATGTCCTTGATATGACAGTGGAAGATGCACAGTCGTTCTTTACCGCAGTGCCATCGATCCGGACCAAGATGGATGCGCTGGTGCGTGTCGGCCTTGGCTACATCAAGGTTGGCCAGCAGGCGACGACCCTGTCGGGCGGCGAGGCGCAGCGGGTCAAGCTGTCCAAGGAACTGGCGCGGCAATCGACGGGACGCACGCTTTACATCCTCGACGAACCGACGACGGGACTGCATTTCGAGGATGTGCGCAAGCTGTTGGAAGTGCTGCACGAGCTGGTGGATCAGGGAAACTCGGTCGTCGTGATCGAACACAACCTCGACGTCATCAAGACGGCGGACCACCTGATCGACATCGGCCCCGAAGGCGGCGACGGTGGTGGCCGAATCGTGGCGGAGGGCACGCCGGAAGAGGTGGCCGAGATCGAGGCGAGCCATACCGGCCGCTACCTCAAGCAGATGCTGAAACCGAAGCGTGTCGCGGCGGAGTAGGCACGGGACGGCGGCCTTGATGCCTCTGGCGGGAGTTTATCGGCCAGATGAAAGGGAGGCGCGGCGCTTATCGCGCATCCCTTTCATTGTCAGACGGCACCGAGGATGCGGATCAGTTGCAGCAGGTCATAGGACTGGTCCGGCAAGGCGATGATCCGGTTGTCCAGCACCGCATAGTTCTGACCGTCGGCCAGCGCGGGCAGGCCGTAACGCGCGATCAACTGGTCCTGCGTCAAGGCCTCGTCCGGAACGATCGCGGTGCCGTCGGCCAGCGTCGGTCGCGTTGCGAGGCTGTTGAGCGTCAGCAGACGGTCATAGTCGGCCGCGTTCAACTGGACCGGGCGACCGTCGATGATCGCGTAGCGATAACCTTCCGGTGCCGGGTCGAGACCGAACAGGTCTTCGATCCGGTCCTGCGTCAGGTCCAGCGGGACGGGCGCGTCGGTCTGGGGGATGTCGACGAAACGCTCGTCCAGCAAGCCGCGCAAGGCCTCAGGATCGTAACTGGCCCATTCATCGAATGCGACGCCCTGTCTCGCGAGGCCGGGCGGCACGCAGGGCGGGTCTTTTTTCGCGAGACCCGGAGGACAGTTGGCGATGGCCAGCAGCTCGTCGTCGGTGATGGTCGTAAAGTCGACGTCGGGCGTGAGGTAGATGACACCGTTCGCCGCGATCAGACCGGCGGCGAGGCTGGACAGGTCGGCCTGTTTGCCGGGGCGATCCGGCCGGGCATTCGCGGTGCCGTCGTGACCTCGAGCGTTGCTATTGCCGTTGTTGTTGCCACGGCCGTGGCCGTTGCCTTGGGCAACGTTGGTCTTTTTGCCGTTACCACCATTGCCATTACCATTTCCCTTGCCCTGTGCCTCGACGGTCAAGGGCAGAGATACGAGCGCGGCAGCAGCGAGTGAGGCGATCAGGGTGCTGAACTTCATCGTGTGGTCCTCCGTTTTGTTTGAAGGAAGAACGCCTAGAGAACCGGCAATGATGCGCGCCGATCAGGCGGTCAGCGTCTTTCCGCGTGGACGTGCGGCAAATCGGGGCAGCATCGCCGAGAAATCGCGACCCGCGCCGTCTTCACGGTTCACGAACTGATCGTAAAGCGCGCGCGCCGCTTCGCCCAGCGGCGTGTCGGCATCGGTGGCCGAGGCGGCGGCCTGCGCCAGTGTCAGGTCCTTCAGCATCAGGTCGGCCGCGAATCCGGGCTTGTAGCCGTTGTCGGCGGGCGAGGTGGGACCGACGCCCGGAGCGGGGCAATAGGCATTCATGCTCCAGCTTGACCCGGACGACGTGCTGACCACGTCGAACATCGCCTGCCGGTCGAGGCCGAGCCTGTCGGCGAGATTGAACGCCTCGCAGGTGGCGATCATCGTGACGCCGAGGATCATGTTGTTGCAAATCTTGGCGGCCTGACCGTTGCCGGCAGGCCCGCAGTGCACGACCTTCTGACCCATCACGTCGAACAGCGGTTTGCAGAGTTCGAAGGCTGCCAGTGGTCCGCCCGCCATGAAGGTCAGGGTGCCGTTCGTGGCCCCGCCGATTCCGCCGGACACGGGGGCGTCCACAGCGGAAAGGCCAGCGTCATCAGCTGCTTGTGCAACGACCCTTGCGGAGTCCACATCGACGGTGGAACAGTCGAGATGCACGGCACCGGGCTGCATCGCAGGGTGGATTTCGGCGGCGACGGCGCGCAGGATCGCTCCGTTGGGCAACATGGTGATGACGACCTGCGCATCCTTGGCAGCGGCAGCGGCGCTGTCCGCCAAGGGCAGGCCATCAGGTTTGGCGGCGGTGTCAAAGCCTGTCACGTCGTGGCCGGCCTTCACGAGGTTCGCGGCCATGGGCGCACCCATGTTGCCGAGACCGATGAATGCGATCTTCATGTGTGATGCTCCGGATAGAGGGCGTTGGGTCCAAGAGGGGCGGTCATTGCGGTGATGTCATCGGCGGGCACGTTCCAGTCGCGATGCCGCCACGCGGGATTGTGGTCGCGGTCGATGATCGCGGCGCGGATGCCTTCCAGGAAATCCGCCTTTTCCATGCTGCGGAAGGTGAACCGGAATTCATGGGCAAGGGAGGTGTGGATGGTCGGATCATCGCGCACGGTCCGGATGATCTGCATGGCGCAGGCCATCGAGAGCGGCGCGTTGCGGTCCATCAGGTCCAGTGCGTGGGCGATGGGGGCGGACGGCACCGCGTCCGGTTGACTGCGGATTGCGGCAAGGTCGGGTGCCGCGAACACGCGGTCGATGTCGCCCTGCCATGCGGCCAGTTTCGATTGCGGCGCGGGCAGGGAGGCCTGCGTGATGCTGTTGGGATCGCCTGTCGCGCAGAGGCTGTCGATCAGAACGGGCCACTGGTCCTGCGGCACCATGACGTCGGCAAAGCCTGCGTGGATCGCATCGCCTGCGTCCATCCGGTCGCCGGTCAAGCCCAGGTATTCGCCCAACCGCCCCGGTGCGCGCGCGAGCAGCAAGGACGAGCCGACGTCGGGCACGAGACCGATGCCACATTCGGGAAGCGCAATCCGCGTGGTGTCGCAGACGATGCGGTGGCTGGCGTGGCAGCCGATGCCGACGCCGCCGCCCATGACGAAGCCCTGCACCAGCGCAGCGATCGGCTTTGCATAGCCTGCGATCATCGCGTTCAATCGGTACTCGTCGCGCCAGAAGCGCCGGCCATAGCCGAAGTCGCCGGCGGTGCCGGTAGCATACATTTCGGCGATGTCACCGCCGGCGCAGAACGCCTTTTGCCCCGCGGCGTCGATGATCACCAGCGCGACGGTGGCGTCGTCGTACCAGCGGATCAAGGCGTCCTCGATCGCGCGCACCATGTCCCAGGTCAGGGCGTTCAACGCCTTGTCGCGGGTCAGGGTGATGCGCCCGGCGCGGCCTTCGATGCGGATGTCGATGTCGGTCATGACGACACCATGTCGCGGGCGACGATCAGGCGCATGATTTCGTTCGTGCCTTCAAGGATCTGGTGAACGCGCAGGTCGCGGACGATCTTCTCGATCCCGTAGTCGGCAAGGTAGCCGTAGCCGCCGTGCATTTGCAGGCATTGATCGGCGACCTCCGACCCGGTCTCGGTCACGAGCTTTTTCGCCATCGCGCAAAAGCGGGTGGCGTCGGCGGCGCCGGTGTCCAGTTTCCACGCCGCCTGCCGCAGGAAGATGCGCGCGGATTGCAGTGCGATCTCCATGTCGGCCAGGCGGAATTGGAGCGCCTGGAACTGGTCGATGGATTTGCCGAAAGCCTTGCGCTCGCTCATGTAGGCGCGGGTCTGGTCCAGCGCCGACTGCGCGGCCCCGAGCGAGCAGGCGGCGATGTTCAGGCGACCGCCATCGAGACCCTTCATCGCATAGGAGAAGCCGCGGCCCTCTTCGCCCAGCAGGTCGTAGGTCGAAATGTTGCAGTCGTCCAGTTGCACCTGACGGGTCGGCTGGCTGCGCCAGCCCATCTTGTCCTCGAGCCCGCCAAAGGACAGGCCGTCGGCCCCGTCCATGACGACGAAGGCGCTGATCCCCTTCGGCCCGGCGTCACCGCTGCGGGCCATGACGATATAGGCGTCGGAATAGCCGCCGCCCGAGATGAAGGCCTTCGTCCCGGTCAGGGCGTAGCCAGCGTTGGTCCGGATCGCTTTCGTCTTGAGTGCGGCGGCATCCGACCCGCTGGCGGGTTCGGTCAGGCAGTAGGACAGCACGGTTTGCATTGTCAGGGCATCAGGCAGAATGCGGACTTTCATCTCGTCCGAGCCGAACTGGTCGATCATGCGGGCGCACATGTTGTGGATCGACAGGAACGCCGCGACGGAGGGGCAGGCCATCGAGAGCGCCTCGAACACCAGCGTTGCGTCCAGACGGGTCAGGGCTGTGCCGCCCGCGTCTTCGGAGACATATAGTCCGCCGAAGCCGAGCTCTGCCAGTTTGGGCCACAGGTCCTTGGGGATGACGCCGTCCTTCTCCCACTGGCGGGCGAAGGGGGCGATGAGTTCGGCCCCACAGGCCTGCGCCATGTCGAAGATTGCGGTCTGTTCGTCGCTGAGTGCGAAGTCCATCAGTGTTCCCCCCTGAATTGAACGTCCGTTCATTAATGATGACGCGCCGACCCGTCATTGTCAAAACGATAAGGCCCGCCCCCGATCCGGGACGGATGCGGGCCAGCCGGTGGCCGGGCTTCGATCGGGCAGCCGCCGTGACCGCCGCATTCCGATGCGCGGCCCCTGTGTGGGATGCGGCAAAGGCGTCGAATTCTGTCACGGCAGATGCAGCGGTAAGGATCTTGCCTGCCCGCAACCGGCTATCGGTCACGGGCAGGCCGTTTGGGTCAGTCCATCGGCTTGAAGTTGAACGCCGCGCCGTCCTTGATGCCCGACGGCCAGCGGGACGTGACGGTCTTGGTGCGGGTGTAGAACTTGAAGGCGTCGGGGCCATGCTGGTTCAGGTCGCCGAAGACCGACTTTTTCCACCCGCCGAAGGTGTGATAGGCCAGCGGCACCGGGATCGGCACGTTGATGCCGATCATGCCGACGTTCACACGGGACGCGAAGTCGCGGGCGGCGTCGCCGTCGCGGGTGAAGATCGCGGTGCCGTTGCCCATTTCGTGATCCATCGCCAGACCCAGCGCTTCCTCATAATCGGCGGCGCGCACGACTGACAGGACGGGGCCGAAGATCTCCTTCTGGTAGATGTCCATGTCCTTGGTGACGCGGTCGAACAGGTGCGGTCCGACGAAGAAGCCGTCCTCATACCCCTGCAGGCTGAAGTCGCGGCCATCGACGACCAGCTCTGCCCCCTGTGCCACGCCGGATTCGATCAGTTTGAGGATGTTGGCCTTGGCGGCGGCCGTGACGACGGGGCCGTAGTCCACATCCTTGCCGCCGGTATAGGGGCCGACCTTCAGCGCGTCGATTCGGGGTTTGAGCTTTTCGATCAGCTTGTTGGCGGTTGCCTCTCCAACTGGCACCGCGACGGAAATCGCCATGCAGCGTTCACCGGCGGCACCGTAACCCGCGCCGATCAGCGCGTCTGCGGCCTGATCCATGTCCGCGTCGGGCATGATGATCATGTGGTTCTTGGCCCCACCGAAACACTGCACCCGCTTGCCGTTGGAACAGCCGCGGCCGTAGATATATTCGGCGATAGGAGTCGAGCCGACGAAGCCGATGGACTGGATCACTGGATGATCTAGGATCGCATCGACGCTTTCCTTGTCGCCGTTCACGACCTGAAGGATGCCCTTGGGCAGACCGGCTTCCTCCATCAGCTCTGCCAGCATCAGCGGGACGGAGGGGTCGCGTTCCGACGGTTTCAGGATGAAGGCGTTGCCGCAGACGATGGCGGGGGCGAACATCCACATCGGGATCATGGCGGGAAAGTTGAACGGGGTGATGCCAGCAGAGACACCCAGCGGCTGGCGCATGGAATACATGTCGATGCCGGGTCCTGCGCCGTCGGTGAATTCACCCTTCAGCAGCTGCGGCGCGCCGATGCAGTATTCGACGACTTCAAGCCCGCGCTGCACGTCGCCAGCGGCATCGGGCAGGGTCTTGCCATGCTCGCGGGACAGCGCCTCGGCCAGCTTGTCCATGTCGCGGTGCAGCAGGTCCACGAACTTCATCATCACGCGCGCACGGCGTTGCGGGTTGGTCGCAGCCCACTTGGGCTGGGCGGCCGTCGCGGCCTTGACGGCGGTGTCGAGGTCGGCGGCGTTGGCCAGCGGCACGCGGGCCTGCACTTCGCCCGTAGCCGGGTTGTAGACGTCGGCAAAGCGGCCGGACGTGCCGGGGACGTGTTCACCGTTGATGTAGTGGCTCAGGTCTTTCATGGCATCCTCCTGTGGTTGCCGGCATCCTAGTCTTGCGTTTTTCAATGTAACAGCGCCAATAGTTCAAAGCTGTTTTGCAAGAATGCAAGGATGACGCATGCGAAATTGGGACGATCTGCGCATCTTTCTGGCGGTCGCACGCGCCGAGAGCCTGTCGGGTGCCGCTCCGGTCCTGAAGATGGACCCCGCCACATTGGGCCGCCGTGTTGCGCGGCTGGAGGCCGACGTCGGAGCCGCGCTGTTCATCAAGTCGCCGCAGGGCTACGCGCTGACCGATCTGGGCGCGCGGATGATGGAGGAGGCGGGTCAGGCCGAGGCGGCGCTGACGCGTGCGGCGGACCTTGGCCAAAGCGGGTCTGCGGGCCTTGCGGGACAGATTCGCATCGGCGCGCCGGACGGCTGCGCGAACTACTTGCTGCCGCAAGTCTGTGCCGCGATCCAGGCGCAGAACCCGGAGCTTGAAGTGCAGATCCTGGCGCTGCCGCGTGTCGTGAACCTGTCGCGACGCGAGGCGGACATGGCCGTCACCGTCAGCCCGCCAGAGGCCGGACGTTTGACCGTGCAGAAGATCACCGACTACCGCCTGCATCTGGCGCAGCACCGCGATCTTGCCGTGCCCGCGACGCTGGCTGACCTGAAGGGCCGCCCGGTCGTAGGATACATTCCCGACATGATCTTCGACGCCGCGCTCGACTATCTTGGCCCGCTGGGGCTGGACGGGGTGCAGATGGCCAGCAATTCCGTTAGTGTGCAGTTGCAGATGCTGCGCGCCCGCGCCGGCATCGGGATCGCGCATGATTTCGCACTGCCCTTCGCGCCAGAGGTGCGGTCCGTGCTGCGGGACACGCTGTCGCTGGTGCGGTCCTTCTATCTGGTCCGGCATACGGCAGACCGGCGGTCCGACCGGCTGCACCGTTTTGCGGAAGCATTGATGGATGGCCTGCGGGCAGAGGTCATCCGACTGGAGTGCTTGACAGACGACACAGGCGTCTGAAACGCTGGAACCAAGCCGGTGTTGAGGGAGAAATGCCATGTTGATGAAACAGATTCTCGGGTCCAAGGCGTCGCAGGAGATGTTCTGGGTCAAGCCCGACGCAAAGGTGTCCGAGGCCGCGAAGATCATGTCCGAGAATCGCATCGGCACCGTGATCGTCAGCGAGGACGGCAAGACACTGGCCGGCATTCTGTCAGAGCGCGACATCGTGCGCCAGATCGGCAAGACCGGCGGAAGCTGCCTTGACGACAAGGCGTCGTCGCTCATGACGTCCAGGATCACGACCTGCACGCTGAACGACAGCGACGTCTTTGCCTTGCAGACCATGACCGACGGGCGGTTTCGGCACCTGCCGGTCATGCAGGACGGCGTGATGATCGGACTCGTGTCCATCGGCGACGTGGTCAAGGCGCGGCTGTCGGAACTGGCGATGGAGAAATCGGCGCTGGAAGGCATGATCATGGGGCATTGACCCCGTGACGTCCGGGTCGGCCTTGCAGTCCCGTCGGAAATGCGGTTCTGCTGCGCCCACGACATAATCTTGCGAGGCCGACCATGCGCATCGGGCTGTATCCCGGCACCTTCGATCCCGTCACCCACGGGCATATCGACATCGCGCGGCGGGCCTGTTCGCTGGTCGACAAGCTGGTGATCGGCGTTGCGATCAACCGCGACAAGGGACCGTTGTTTTCACTGGAAGAACGGGTCGAGATGGTCCGCTCGGAGGTCGTGCCGCTTGGCGATCCGCTGGGGACGCAGATCGTGGTGCATCCGTTCGAGAACCTCCTGATTCACTGCGCCCGCGATGTGGGGGCGGGGGTCATCATCCGTGGTTTACGCGCTGTCGCGGATTTCGAGTACGAATTCCAGATGGTGGGCATGAACCGCAGCCTCGACAACTCGGTCGAGACGGTATTCTTGATGGCGGACGCCAAGAACCAGGCGATCGCATCCAAGCTGGTCAAGGAAATCGCTAGGCTGGGCGGTGACGTGTCGAAGTTCGTCACACCTGCCGTGGACCGGGCGCTGCATGACAAGTATGCCGATTAGGGCGAAAGCAGGGTCGATACGAAAAAGGCGGCTGCCGAAAGATCGGAGCCGCCTGTCAACCGGAATGTATCATGGGTCAGCCGTAAACGGCGCTCCGGGCGATCCGTGCCGCGTCGGCGCGGTCGATGTCGAGGTCGAGGGCGACGTCAAGCGGCATCTGTTCGATTTCGTGCTTCGTGCGGCTGTAGACGGCGCGCTTTGCGATGGTCTGGCGGATGGTGTCGATCAGGGTCATGACTGCTGTCCTTTCAGGGGGCTGATATTGGCTCCTCTTGCACCCCTATCTAGCGATGCTGCAGCGCAGCACAACTGACAGTTCCGAAAAGCACCCTTGCGCCCCATGCAGGGCAAGCGTCAAGACTTTGCCGAATTTTCCGCCACATTGACGAAATCCCAAGCCGCCTGTTCGTCATCGGCGGCAAAGGTGCGCGCATCCACCGGTATGATATGGTTGAAGAAAGCGATCATGTTCGCCGCCGCTTGCGGGGCTCCGACGACCGCGTAGCGCCCGACATGGGTCAGGCTGCGCAATTGCGCCTTCATCGCCGACAGCGTTGTGCCGACGCCTGCGTCAGAGGTTTCGAAATGCCTGAAGTGCAGCAGGACGTTCACCTTGCCGGGGTGCTGGTCGAAGGCGTGATTCAGCATCTCGCCCATCTCTCCCATGCCGGTGGCGTCGAGATCGCCGGTGACGTCGAAGGCATAGACGTGGTCGTGGTCCGTGGGGATCGGCACGACGCCGTGGATCGTGGTCATGGGCTGGCCTTTCGTTATGCATTCGCGGTCAACGCCCGGCCTGCTGAGGCGGTTCCGGCATGCAAAAGGGCCGCCCGTGAAGGGCGGCCCTTGCGATCCGGTCAGGTCAGGCGGATCAGATCAGCTTGCCCATGACGACGGCCACGTCCGACATGCGGTTCGAGAAGCCCCATTCGTTGTCGTACCACGTCAGGATGCGGACCATGTTGCCCGCCAGAACCTTGGTCTGGTCCATGTGGAATGTCGAGGAGGCGGGGTCATGGTTGAAGTCCGTGCTGACCATCGGCAGGTCGGTATAGGCGAGGATGCCCTTCATCGGGCCGTCCGCGGCGGCGCGGATCGCGTCGTTGATCTCTTCCACAGTGGTGTCGCGCGAGGCTTCGAAGGTCAGGTCGACGACCGAGACGTTCGGCGTCGGTACCCGGATCGCCACGCCGTCAAGCTTGCCGTCGAGTTCCGGCAGCACGAGGCCGACGGCCTTGGCGGCACCGGTCGAGGTCGGGATCATCGACAAGGCGGCGGCGCGGGCGCGGTAGAGGTCCTTGTGCATCGTGTCCAGCGTCGGCTGGTCGCCGGTGTAGCTGTGGATCGTGGTCATGAAGCCCTTGTTGATGCCGACGGCGTCGTTCAGCACCTTGGCGACGGGCGACAGGCAGTTCGTCGTGCAGGAGGCGTTGGAGACGATGATGTCGTCCTTCGTCAGCGTGTCGTGGTTCACGCCGTAGACGATGGTCTTGTCGGCCTTGGTGCCTGGTGCCGAGATCAGGACCCGCTTGGACCCGTTTTCAAGGTGTGCCTGACAGGCGTCCTTGCTGGTGAAGATGCCGGTGCATTCCATGACGATGTCGACATCGCTCCACGGCAGGTCGGCAGGGTTGCGCATGGCGGTCACGCGGATCGGGCCGCGCCCGGCGTCGATCGTGTCCGCCGTCGTGGTTACGGTGCCCGGAAACTTGCCGTGCACCGAATCGAACCGCAGCAGGTGGGCGTTGGTTTCGACCGGACCCAGATCGTTGATCGCGATGACCTCGATATCCGTGCGGCCGGATTCGATGATCGCGCGCAGCACGTTGCGCCCGATGCGCCCGAATCCGTTGATTGCGACTTTGACGGCCATGGTGACTTTCCTCGCTGCTGGTTGTCGCGGCGACGGTCGCCGCTTTGCGGCGAACATTGCCAATTCGGCGCAAAGGTCAAGGGTGCAGCGTCAGCGCCAGAAGGCGATCCACTGCAACAGGTCATAGAATTTGCGCGCCAGAAACAGCGGAGCGTCCAGGTTCAGGATGAAATGATCCAGCGCGAAGAAGGCGGCGATGGAAAGCAGGAGTCCGATGGCGAGGGCGTTGGTCATGCGCGATGTCTATGCCGTGCCGCGGCGATTGGCAAAAGGATTGGCGGTCGCGAGGTTGCTTGTCGACGGCCGATCCGGCGGCGCGATCCGCGCTGACGTGGCAGCGTCGCGGACCTTGCACCTTGCGCGGCCCGGCCGGTGGACTAGGTTGCGGCGAAACCCGAGGAAGGAACGGACATGAGCGGATTGCTGGCATTGCTTGACGACGTGGCGGCGATTGCAAAGGTCGCGGCGGCCAGCGTGGACGACGTCATCGGGCAGGCGGCCAAGGCCGGGTCCAAGGCGGCGGGTGCCGTGATCGACGACGCCGCCGTCAGTCCGAAATATGTCCACGGCTTTGCGCCCGCCCGCGAACTCCCCATCGTGTGGAAGATCGCGCGCGGATCGTTCTTCAACAAGCTGGTGATCCTGCTGCCGATCGCGCTGCTGCTGTCGGCCTTTGCGCCCTGGGCCATTCCGCCCCTGCTGATGCTGGGCGGGGCCTATCTGTGTTACGAGGGGGCCGAGAAGGTCCTGCACGCCTTTCAGCATCACGACCCTCATTCCAAGGCGACGGGCGACCCCGCGCATCTGGAGGAACAGAAGGTGCGGGGCGCGATCAAGACCGACTTCATCCTAAGCGCCGAGATCATGACGATCTCTCTGGCCGCGATCACCGTGCCGAACATCTGGATGCAGGCCGCGGTGCTGGCGGTCGTCGGCATCTCGATCACCGTGGCCGTCTACGGGGCTGTCGCTGCCATCGTGAAGGCGGACGATCTTGGTCTGCTGATGGCGACCAGCGGGCGGCTGGGCGTCACGCGGACGCTTGGACGGGGCATCGTGCATGGGATGCCGACGTTCCTGTTCGTGCTGACCTGGGTCGGCACGGCGGCAATGCTGTGGGTCGGCGGACAGATCGTCGTGCATGGCCTGGGCCAGATGGGCTGGCACGGGCCAGAGGACCTTGTTCACGGATGGGCCGTGGCTGTGGGTCACATGGTCCCCGCGAACTACACGGGCATCGTCGAATGGATCGTCACCGCCGCCTCTGACGGTGTGCTGGGCATCATCCTTGGCCTGCTGATCATCCCGCTTGTCAGCTTCGTCATCACGCCGATTTACCGTGCTGTCCGGCCCGCATGAGCGATCTTGCGCTGTTTGCGGCCCGTCTGCTGATCGGTGCGCTGCTGATCGGCGGAGCCGTGCAGAAGATCACGAGTCCCGCTGGGGCCGGTGGGTTGCTGGTCGACGCAGGCCTGCCCTTTGCGCTGATCTGGCCTGCGTTGGTGTATGATGCGCTGGCGGGGCTGGCGCTGTGGCTGGGCGTCGCTGTGCGGCCGGTTGCGGCGTCGGCGGCTGCCTATTGCGCGCTGACAAGTTTCTTTCACCTGAATGTCTTTCTGACGACGGGCGATCCCTGGCAGATGACGATCTTCGTCAAGAACTGGGCCATCGCGGGCGGTTGTCTGGCACTTGCAGTGGCGGGATCGGGGGCCTGGGCGCTGCGGGCGGACGCGCGGTGAAGGCGCTGCTGGTCGAACTTTACGGCCGTAACACGGACCGCGCCGTGGCGTTCCGCTATGGTCTTTTGATGTTCGACATCGTGACGATCCTTTTCGTCATCGTGTCGTCATTCTTCCAGATGACCGCCTGGACCATAAGCATCGATGTGGTGTTCGGCATCGGTATCCTGATCGACTTTCTGGCGCGGGCCTGGATCGAACCCAATCGCACCCGCGCCTTGCTGCGTCCGACGACATGGGCCGATATCGCCGCCATCGTCAGCTTTCTTGCGCCCATCGTCACCGGGCAGGCGCTGGCGTTTTTGCGGGTGTTGCGGACGCTGCGGCTGCTGCGCAGCTACGAGCTCGTCGTGCGGTTGCGTCGGGATTTCAAATGGTTCCGCGAGCGTGAGGAGATCATTCTCGCCGTCACCAATCTGATGGTGTTTTTGTTCATCATGACGGGGCTGATCTATGCCAGCCAGGTCAACGTGAACGATCAGATCAACAACTACGCCGATGCGTTCTATTTCACCGTTACGACGCTGACGACGACGGGTTTCGGAGACATCACGCTGGACACGACATGGGGTCGGATGCTGGCGGTGGCGGTGATGATTTTTGGCGTGTCGCTATTCCTGCAGATGTTGCAGGTGCTGTTCCGGCCGCGCAAGGTGCGGTTCGAATGTCCCGAATGCGGGCTGGTGCTGCACGACGCGGATGCCGTGCACTGCAAGCATTGCGGAGAAACCATTCACATCCAGACCGAAGGGCTGAACTGAAGGCGACTAGGCCGGCCGTGTCTTGCGTGGTAGAATTGCCATCAAAAGAGGAGGGTGCGCCATGACGGCCAAGACCATCGTCTGCCTGTGGTACGACACCGATGCCGAAGACGCGGCGCGGTTCTATGCCGAAACCTTTCCCGACAGTGCGGTCACATCGGTCCACCGCGCGCCCGGAAATTATCCTGGTGGCAACAAGGGGGACGTCCTGACCGTCATGTTCACCGTCATGGGCATCCCCTGCATGGGCCTGAACGGTGGTCCGAAGTTTCCCCAGTCCGAAGCTTTCTCGTTCCAGGTCTTGACCGAGGATCAGGCCGAGACCGACTGCTACTGGGACGCCATCGTCGGCGACGGCGGACAGGAGAGCGCCTGCGGCTGGTGCAAGGACCGCTGGGGCGTGTCGTGGCAGATCACACCACGCACGCTGACAGAGGCGATGATGGCCGGCGGTGCAGAGGCGGAACGCGCCTTCGCGGTGATGATGGACATGGGCAAGATCGACGTGGCACGGATCGACGCTGCGCGGCGGGGCTGACAGCCGATAGTCCGCGCGCCTGTCGTTGCCCCGACAAGGTGCCGGGGCGACGATAGGAACGTCTTTCAGTCTTGGCGGGCGGCGACGATCAGAGCAGCGCCTTGGCCGCTTCCGCCACTTTCGTGGCGGTGATGCCGAACTTCTCGAACAGGACTTCTGCCGGGGCGGATGCACCGAAGCCGGTCATGCCGACGAAGGCGGACTTCTTCGCGGCACCTCGCTCGCCCATCAGGATCATGTCCCAGGACTGGCGCACGCCTGCCTCGACCGCGACGCGAACAGGGCCGGCGGGCAGAACCTTACGGCGGGTGGCTTCATCCTGCTGCATGAACAGCTCCATGCAGGGCATGGAGACGACACGGGTGCCGATGCCGTCCTTCTGCAGCGCTTCACGCGCCGCCATCGCGACCTCGACCTCTGAGCCGGTCGCGATCAGGATGACCTGACGCTTGCCCTCTGCATCGGCAAGGACGTAACCGCCCTGCGCGGTCATGTTCTTGTTGGTATGCGTCGTGCGCACCGTGGGCAGGTTCTGGCGCGACAGGGCCAGCACTGACGGAGTCGTGTCCGACGTCAGCGCCAGTTCCCAGGCCTCTGCCGTTTCCACGGAGTCGGCGGGGCGGAAGACATGGGTGTTCGGCGTGGCGCGCAGCATCGACAGGTGTTCGACCGGCTGGTGCGTCGGGCCATCTTCGCCAAGGCCGATGCTGTCGTGGGTCATCACGTAGACGGCCGGCACCCCCATCAGGGCGGACAGGCGCATCGCACCGCGCGCGTAGTCGGTGAAGCACATGAAGGTGCCGCCGTAGGCGCGCGCGCCACCGTGCAGGGTGATGCCGTTCATCGCCGCCGCCATGCCGTGTTCGCGGATGCCGTAGTGGATGTAACGGCCCTTGCGGTTGTCAGGGCCGAATACCCCCATGTCAGGCGTTTTGGTGTTGTTCGACCCGGTCAGGTCGGCAGAGCCGCCGACCGTCTCCTGCATGATCGGGTTGATGACCTCCAGCACGTTTTCGCTCGACTTGCGGGTGGCGATGGATTTGCCGGCCTCGGAAGCCTGCTTCTTGAAGGCGCGGATCGTCGCGGCCAGCTTCTTGGGTGCCTCGCCATGCTGCTGGCGGTGGAACTCCGCCTGCTTTGCATCCGACAGCTTCTGAAAACGCTCGTGCCAGGCAGCGTGGGCGGCCTTGCCGCGCGCGGCCGTCGCCTCCCACTGGGACTTGATCTCGGCCGAGATGTCGAAGGCACCGCCGATCCAGGCGTAGCCATCCTTGGCGGCTTGCAGCTGTGTGGCGTCGGTCAGGGCACCGTGGCCCTTGGCCGTGTCCTGTGCCGCGTGACCCAGCGCGATGTGCGTCTTGCAGGCGATCATCGAAGGGCGCGGGTCGGCCTTGGCCGCGGTGATCGCGGCGTCGATCTCGTCCGGGTTGTGGCCATCGATGGACTGAACATGCCAGCCGGACGCGGCAAAGCGTGCGGGCTGGTCGGTGATGTCGGCCATGCCGACGTGGCCGTCGATGGTGATGTCGTTGTTGTCGAAGAACACAATCAGGTGCGACAGCTTCTGCATGCCGGCAAGGCCGATCGCTTCCTGGCTGATGCCCTCCATCAGGCAGCCGTCGCCGGCCATGACGTAGGTGTGGTGATCGACGATCGCGGCACCCCAGGTGGCCCGCTGGATTTCCTCTGCGATGGCGAAGCCGACGGAGTTGGCGATGCCCTGACCCAGCGGGCCTGTCGTGACCTCGATGCCCTTGCCGTGGCCGTATTCCGGGTGGCCCGCAGTGCGATAGCCCCACTGGCGGAAGTTGCGGATCTGATCGATGTCGAAATCCTGATACCCGGTCAGGTGCAGCAGGGAATACAGCAGCATCGATCCGTGTCCCGCCGACAGGATGAACCGGTCGCGGTCGGGCCAGTGCGGTGCGGCGGGATCGAAGTTCATGTGGTTGCGGAACAGGACCGTGGCGACATCGGCCATGCCCATCGGCATGCCAGAATGGCCGGAATTGGCAGCGGCGACGGCATCCAGCGTCAGGGCACGGATGGCGGCGGCCATCATCCAGTGGTCGGGGTGCGCGGTGCGCAGGGCGTTGAGATCCATTGGGCAGGCTCCTGTTCAGGTGCGTTTCATGCGGTTGAAAGCGTCATAACAGGGCCGGGGCAATGTTCAAGCGCGGCAGGACGGCAGGCAGGCCGTTTGTATGGTTGTCGCGGATCGCTTAACCTTTGCGAAAGAACACGATTCGCGCGGTGCGCGCGACATTGGCACGGGAACTTCGCATGGATGACATCAAGGCCTACGAGGCACGGATCACGGCGGCCCTGGATCGGATCAGGTATGGCCTGACGGTGGATCATGGCGGCGCATCCGTCGCCGATGTGACGGCGCAGTTGCAGGATGAGCGCGACGCCAATGCGCAGTTGGAGGAACGTGTCCGCGTGCTGAAGTCCCGTCAGGACGGCCGCATCGCAGAACTTGAGGGCCGTGTCGCGGAACAGGCCGCGCAGCTGGCGGCGCTGGATGCCGAGTTGCAAAAACTGCGCGCCTCGAACGCCGACCTGACAGAGGTCAGCGGCAAGCTGCGCGCGGCGGCAACGGCCGGGACCGCGGATGCGGAGCTGATCAATAGGGCTTTGATGGCCGAGGTCGACGGGCTGACAGCACAGCGCAGCGCCGAAGCGGCGGAGGTGGCGGCGATCTTGGCCGACCTCAAGCCCCTTTTGAAAGAGGAGGCGTGAGCCATGCCGCAGGTTGAGATCACGATCGGTGGCCGCTCTTTTGAGGTGGCCTGCCAGGAGGGCGAGGAGCGCTACCTCGTCTCGGCCGCCGCCATGTTGGACGCAGAGGCGGCACATCTGTCGGCGCAGATCGGCCGGATGCCGGAAGCGCGGATGCTGCTGATGGCGGGGTTGATGCTGGCGGACCGCACGGCGGGGCTGGAGGACCAGTTGCGCGCCAGCGAGTCGGAAGTGAACGCGCTGCGTGCCCAGATCGAGGCGGCCGCCGCGCGACCCGCACAGCGCATCGAGGTGCCGGTGATCCCGCAGGAAGTCCATGACAGCATGGCCGAAATCGCCGCTCGCGCCGAAGCGCTGGCCGATCAGGTAGAGGCGCAGACCTGACGACACACTGCGTCGTCCTTGAAGGGTAAGCTCATGAAAACGTCGACTCTGGCCGTTTGCGGTCTGTGCATCGGTGGAGCCGCGACGGCGGGTGTGACGTCGACGCCGCGCTATATCTGTGAACGGGGTGTGGAAATTGCCGCTGTCTACATCAATGCTGAGGACGGCAGCGAACCCGGCGTGGTTGTCATTCAGGTCGAAGGGCGGATGATCAATCTCGAAGCCACGTCCGAGGCGGCGTCCGGCGTGCGTTACCGGTTTCCCAGCGACAAGTCGGGCTATGTCTGGTGGACGCATCAGGGAACGGCGACGCTGCTGTGGCAGGACGTCGTGGCCGGCACAGAGACGCCGATCTACGCCGACTGCCGCGAAGGCTGACGCAGACGGCAACCGGTGTCCGCCTGACAGGGACACCGGATCGATGGACTTCGTCAGCCGTTGGCTTCGCGGATCTTGTCGGCGGCGGTCTTGTCGAAGGCGATGTCGTGATCGGTCAGCAGTTTGTCGAGTTCGCCGGACAGCGTCATCTCTGTGATGATGTCGCAGCCACCGACGAATTCGCCTTTGACGTAAAGCTGCGGGATCGTGGGCCAGTCGGAGTAGTCCTTGATCCCCTGGCGGATCTGGTCATCCGCCAGCACGTTCACGTCGGTATACTCGATGCCCATGAAGTTCAGCACACCCGCCACGCGGGACGAGAACCCGCACTGCGGCATCGTCTTGGTGCCTTTCATGAAAAGCACGACGTCGTGGCTGGTCACGGTATCCTTGATCTGATCGGAAGCGGTCATAACGGTTACTTCTTTCCTGTTTTGGAAGGCACGAAGGCCTTTGCGTATGTCTGCGGGTCACGGATCACGCGGTACGGACGGGCGGCATCTTCATTCCCGTTACCCAGACCCAGCACCGGACTTTCCTTGGCAAAGACCAGCATATCACCGGGTCCGGGGTCCGAACCACGACGTTTTGGTCCACTCGCCAGGCGGTCGAAATGCGACCTGATGATGCCACGCACGCCCAGACCGAAAACGACGGTCATGATGACGGCGACGCCAATCTGCATTTGCGCGCCGGTCCAGCACAGCCAAACGGGAATCGTGGCGTCGCAGCCGTCCATCAGTCCGGCGCCCTCGTCGTCAGGGCGAGGGCGTGCAATTCTCCGGCAGACCCGTCCATCTTGCCCTTGAGGGCGGCATAGACGGCGCGTTGTTGCTGCACCCGGTTCTGGCCCTTGAAGCTGGGGTCGATGACCTCGGCCGCGAAATGCGCGCCGTCGTCACCCTGCACGGTAATCTGCGCCTTGGGGAAGCTTTCGCGCAGCAGCGTCTCGATCTCGTGGGCGGTGATAGGCATGGCTGTGTCCTTCGCGTGTGCGCTCAACTTATGAACCTCGCCGCCGGGGGGCAAGGGGGACCCTCCGGGGAACGTTCAGCTGGTCAGATGAAAACGGATCAGGCGACGGCGTCGGCAAAGGCGGTGCGGTAAAGCGCGAAGAGCGGCGCGATGGGGGCGGCATAGGTGCCGAAGGTGATCTGGTCGCCGCCGGCCTCGCCAACGCGGGTCAAGGGCAAGCCGGCGCTGGCTGCGGCGGACAGAAGCGCCTCTGCCTGGTCGAACGTCGCGGCGATGAGGTAGCGGGCCTGATCCTCGGCGAAGAGCTCTGCGGTATCGGCGGAGTCGAGCGTGAGGCCAATGCCGGCGATTTCCGCCATCTCGAACGCGGCAAGGGCGAGGCCGCCGTCGGCGAGGTCGGTGCAGGCGGTGATGAAGGCCGCGTTGGCGCGGATGAAATCGCCGTGGGCGGCCTCGGACTCGAGGTTCACGGGCGGCGCGTCGCCTTCGGTGCGGCCGAAGTGTTCCGCCAGCAGGGCGGTCTGGCCCATGTGGCCGGGGGTGTCGCCCAGCAGCAGCAGCGTGTGGCCGGGGGCGAGCGTGCCGCGGATGATCCGGGTCACGTCGGCGATCAGGCCCACGGCGCCGATGGTGGGCGTGGGCAGGATGCCGGTGCCGTCGGTTTCATTGTAAAGCGACACGTTGCCCGACACGATGGGCATGTCGAGGGCGCGCACGGCTTCGCCGATGCCTTTGATCGCACCGACGAACTGACCCATGATGCGGGGCTTTTCGGGGTTTCCGAAGTTCATGTTGTCGGTCGTGGCGAGGGGTTTCGCGCCGACGGCCGTCAGGTTGCGGTAGGCTTCGGCCACCGCCTGCTTGCCGCCTTCAACCGGATTGGCGAAGACGTAGCGCGGCGTCACGTCAGAGGTGAAGGCCAGCGCCTTGGTGGTGCCGTGGATGCGGATGATCCCGGCCCCGGCACCCGGAACGCGCAGCGTGTCGCCCATGACCTGCGAGTCGTATTGCTCGTAAACCCAGTTCTTCGCGGCGTAGTTCGGGCTGCCGATCAGGGATCGCAGGCCCGCGATCGGATCGACGTCGGGAATGTCGCCAACCGGGGCGGCCTGCGGGGTTTCTTCCCATGGACGGTCGTACTCGGGGGCGGAGGAGGCGAGTTTCGACAAGGGCAGGTCGGCCTTCGTTTCTCCGTTGTGGACGATGAGAAAACGGTCCTCGGCAATGGTCTGGCCCACGATGGCGAAGTCGAGGTCCCATTTGACGAAGACGGCGCGGGCTTCGGCCTCCAGCTCCGGTTTCAGGACCATCAGCATCCGTTCCTGAGACTCGGAGAGCATCATTTCATAGGCGGTCATCCCGGTTTCGCGCTGGGGGACGTTTTCAAGGTCGAGGCGGACGCCGAGGCCTCCCTTGTCGCCCATTTCCACAGCCGAACAGGTGAGGCCGGCAGCCCCCATGTCCTGAATGGAGATGACAGCCCCCGTGGCCATCAGTTCCAGCGTCGCCTCCATCAGGCGCTTTTCGGTGAAGGGGTCACCGACCTGGACGGTCGGGCGCTTGTCCTCGATCGTATCGTCGAATTCGGCAGAGGCCATCGTGGCGCCGCCGACACCGTCGCGACCCGTCTTGGCACCGAGGTAGACGACCGGCATGCCGACGCCGGAGGCTGCGGAATAGAAGATCTTGTCCGCATCCGCGAGGCCGGCGGCAAAGGCGTTCACGAGGCAGTTGCTGTTGTAGGATTTGTCGAAGCGGACTTCTCCGCCGACCGTGGGCACGCCAAAAGCGTTGCCGTAACCACCGACGCCGGCCACGACGCCGTTGACGAGCTGTCGAGTCTTGGGATGGTCTGGCAGGCCGAAGGACAGGGAATTCATCGCAGCGATGGGGCGGGCGCCCATCGTGAAGACGTCGCGCAGGATGCCGCCCACGCCGGTCGCCGCACCCTGATAGGGTTCGATGTAGCTGGGGTGGTTGTGGCTTTCCATCTTGAAGACGACCGCCTGGCCGTCACCGATATCGACAACGCCGGCGTTTTCACCCGGTCCGCAGATGACCTGCGGGCCGGTCGTCGGCAGGGTCCGCAGCCATTTCTTGGAGGATTTGTAGGAACAGTGCTCGTTCCACATCGCGGAAAAGATGCCGAGTTCGGTGAAGGTCGGCGCGCGTCCGATGATGTCGAGGATGCTGTCGTATTCGGCCGCGCTCAGCCCGTGGGCGGCGATCAGGTCTGGCGTGATGGTCGGATCTTGCATGCTATCCCCCGGGACTGACGTTGGGGCGCTTTTAGGCGAGGGGCAGCGGAAGGGAAAGGGTCAAGCGGGCAGGGACCGACTGCCGATGGATTGGCAGAAGAGGACAAGGTAGCCGTCCGGGTCCTGTAAGGCGATCTCTCGGCGGCCGCCTTCGCGGTCGCCGTAGTCGCGCCAGACCTCTCTTTCGGCCATGTAGAGGGCGTGACGGGCCGATGCGCAGCGCCGGGCGATCAGGCGGACGTCGGCGACGACGATCTGGAAGAGCACGCCGCGGCCGAACGGCGGGTCGAGCGGCGCGGATTCCCATGCCCCTGAGCGAACGGACAGCATGATCTGCGCGCCGTCCGGATGTTGCAGGTAGGCAAAGCCTTCAATCTGGCGCCGATAGGCGACGGTGAAGCCGCAGAGATCGCACCAGAACTCCAGGCTGCGCGGCAGGTCCGAAACGAGGAGTTCAGGGGCAAGGGGACTGAAGCCGCCGTCTGGTGGCCCACCGGCAGACTC
>NZ_JBMERN010000060.1:0-22943 GCF_049310965.1 Loktanella sp. DJP18
CGACATTCTTAGACTGGATGGCTGGCCCATGACCTTCGATCTGCGCGACGCCCTCCGCCTGCTGCACGCGACCGCCCTTTTCACTGTGGCGGTGTTCGCCTTCGCGGCCGTCTTCTACACCCTGCTGTGTGCCTTTGGCCTCGCCGACTGGCTGCAACTAGAGGCGACGCTGGGGGGCACGGCCTATCCCGACGCCGGGCCATGGATTCAGGGCGCGCTGACGGCGATGCTGGGGGCGATGGCCTTCTTTCTGCCGACGAGCGTCCGCATGATGGCGCTGGAAACAAGTCACCGCAACTTTCAAATCAGCATGCAAGACGTCGCCCGCGCCTATCATGACGTCCACGCCGCAGACCGGGCGGGCGTCTTCACCCTGTCGAGCGAATTCGACGCGGTGCGCGAACGTCTGGCCTATCTGCGCGATCACCCCGACCTTGCCACGCTGGAACCCGGCGTGATGGAAGTTGCGGCCCAGATGAGCGTGCAAAGCCGCCATCTGGCCGAAGTCTATTCCGCCGAGCGCGTCGCCCGCGCCAAGGCCTTCCTGCGCCAGCGCCAGCAGGCGGCGGAAGACCAGCAGGAACGCATCGTGGAAGCTATGCATATCTGCGAGCAGATCCGCGCCTGGTCGGATCAGGTCGAGATCGAGGAGGCCCGCGTGGCGAGCCAGTTGGCCTGGCTCGACGATCGGTTGCAGTCGACATTGCCCTTGCTGGGCTATGCGCTGGAACACGACGGGACGCTGGACGCAAAGTCGGCCGCCACCGGGCGGGATCATCCGCGCCGGGCCGGTGCGAATGTCGTGCAGATGCCGCAGAAACCTGCCGCCGAATGACCATATCGCTCTGGCTGCGCTGGGCGAATCTTGCGCTGCTGGTGCTGTTCCCGTTGTCGTGGTTCGCGCCCCTGCTGCGCGCTGGCCTCTTGCCGCTGTTCGGCCTGTCGGACATCAGCGTGATCTCGGGCCTGCAATCGCTGTGGCAGGGCGACCCTTTGCTGGCGTTGCTGGTGACGGCGCTGGCCCTGTTCGCGCCGATGCTCAAGACCATCGGCCTCGCGCTGCTGCACCATGACCTGCTCAGCCCGCGCTTGCTACCGGTGCTGGCCTGGACCGGCAAGCTCGCGATGGCGGACGTGTTCCTGATCGCGCTCTACGTCGTGATCCTGAAGGGTGCCGGCATCGGGCGGGTCGAGACGGCGTGGGGCCTTTGGCTGTTCACGGCCTGCATTCTGGCCTCTGTCGTGATCTCGGGTCTGACGCAAAGGCACAGCGACCGCCCCTGACGCCGCTTTCCGCCTGCCCCGGAAAATCGTCCCGTTGCCATTGCGGTTGATCTGGTCCAAAAGGTGAACATGGCCAAGGACCTCGCCTTTACCTGTTCCGTCTGCGGTGCCGCGACCAGCAAATGGTCCGGCAAGTGCGAGGCGTGCGGCGCCTGGAACACCATCCACGAGGATACCGGCCTGTCGGTGGCCGGCCCCAAGAAGACATCCATCGGAGGCCGGCGCGGCAAGACGCTTGCGCTGACCGATTTGGCCACGCAAGAGGCCGCACCGCCGCGCACCCTTGCAGGCGTGGACGAGCTGGACCGCGTGCTGGGCGGCGGGCTGGTCAAGGCCTCTGCGCTGCTGGTCGGTGGCGATCCCGGCATCGGCAAATCCACCCTGCTGCTGCAGGCCGCGGCGCGATTTGGACGCAACGGGCTGAAGGTGATCTACGTCTCGGGCGAGGAGTCGAACGCGCAGGTCCAGATGCGCGCGCGCCGTCTGGGGCTGGACAAGAGCCCGGTCATGCTCGCCTCCGACACCAACCTGCGCGACATCCTGACCACGCTGGAGCAGGAAAAGCCCGACCTGACGATCATCGATTCGATCCAGACGATGTGGGCAGACCATGTGGACTCTGCGCCCGGGTCCGTCAGTCAGGTCCGGACCTGCGCGCACGAGCTGACGACCTTTGCCAAGACCCACGACATGAGCGTCATCATGGTCGGCCACGTCACCAAGGAAGGTGCCATCGCCGGTCCCCGCGTCGTCGAACATATGGTCGACACGGTGCTTTATTTCGAAGGTGAGCGCGGCCACCAGTTCCGCATCCTGCGCAGCGTGAAGAACCGTTTCGGACCTGCGGATGAGATTGGCGTGTTTGAAATGACGGGCAAGGGGCTGGCAGAGGTGCGCAATCCCTCGGCTCTGTTCCTGTCGGAACGCGGAGAACCTGCGGCGGGGTCGGTCGTCTTTGCCGGCATCGAAGGCACACGGCCCGTGCTGTGCGAGATTCAGGCGCTTGTGGCACCCAGCCCGCACAGCCAGCCACGCCGGTCGGTCGTGGGCTGGGACATCGGGCGCCTCGCGATGATCATGGCGGTGCTGGAATCGCGGTGTGGCGTGCCGTTCACCGGCCTCGACGTCTATCTGAATGTAGCGGGCGGTCTGCGGATCAGCGAACCCGCCGCCGATCTGGCGGTCGCAGCGGCCCTCGTCAGCGCGCGCGAAGACGCAGCCTTGCCGAAAGAGGCGGTAATCTTCGGGGAAATCAGTCTGTCCGGCGCCCTCCGTCCCGTCATCCAGACGGAAAACCGATTGAAAGAGGCGCAGAAACTTGGTTTTACCTCGGCGATCATGCCGCGGGCGCCGAAAGGCACCGGGGCAAACGGTCTGGACCTGCGCGAGATGCAGGATCTGGCCGGTTTCGTTGAACAGGTCTTTGGCGCGCGCCAGGGCTGACCCCGGAGGGAAGACCATTGGAAGGCTTTACCATCATCGACGGTGTCGTCGCTGGCATCATCGTCATATCGGCGCTGCTTGCCTACAGCCGCGGGCTTGTGCGCGAAGCGATGGCGATTGCGGGCTGGGTCGGCGCGACCGTCCTGGCCTTCATCTTTGCGCCGCAGGTGCAGCCGCTGGTGCGTCAGGTGCCGGGGCTGGACGGCTTCATCGGTGACAGCTGCGAGCTGTCGATCATCGCCGCATTCGCAGCCGTCTTTGCCGTGGCACTGGTCGTCGTCTCGATCTTCACGCCGTTGTTTTCCAGCGTCGTGCAGCGATCGGCACTGAACGGTCTGGATCAGGCGGCGGGTTTCCTGTTCGGCGTGTTCCGGGGCATCCTGCTGGTCGCCGTCGCCTTCTTCGTCTACCAGACCGTGCTGTCCAGCCAGAATGTCGCGATGGTGGACAACAGCCGGTCCGCCGTGGTCTTTGGCCGCCTGACCGGGACCATCGCCGAACGCGACCCGGAAGCCACGCTGTCCTGGGTCACGGCACAATACCAGGAGCTGGTCGGAGAGTGCGGCGCGCCTGAATAAGGAGCGTCCCGCCCCTACTCCGCAGCAGCCGGGGCCATTTCAGGCTCCGGCTTGGGTGTCGCGCCCTTGTCGTCTTCGGCGTCGTGATCGTGGTCGTGGATGCCGTCGGCCGCGCCGAGAAAATTGCCGACGATCGTCATGCTGTCGATGTTGTCGGCCACCACCTTGAACACCACGAGGAACGGCACCGCCACCAGCGCCCCGGCAATGCCCCAGAGCCAGCCCCACAAGACCACTGTCAGAAAGACCGCGACGGTATTCAGCTCGAGCCGGCGGCCCAGCAGGGTCGGCGTGACGAAGTTGCCTTCGATCGTCGTGAAAGTGAGGTAGGCGGCCGGGGCCAGCAGCGCGTAAGCGAAGCTGTCGAAGGTGATGATCGACAGGGCCGCGACCAGTGCCACGCCGATGATCGCGCCCAGATAGGGCAGGAAGTTCAGCAGGAACGCCGCGATCCCCCAGATGTAGGCATAGGGCATCCCGATCAGCGTCAGCGCGGTGCCGACGCAGATCCCGAGGCCCGCGTTGATGATCGCGATGGTCAGCAGATAGTGAGACACCCGGCGTTCGATGTCGTAGACCATCGTGAGGGCGCGTTTCTTGCCGCTCATCGTCGGGAACGACTGCACCAGCTTGATGTAGAACATGTCGCCGGAGGCGAGCAGGAAGGACGCCAGCACCAGCGAGACGGCCAGTGTCGCGCCGACATTGCTGAGAACGCTCATGGCGCTGTCGATCAGGGTCGGTTGCTTGACCACGACCTCTTGCACGGCCGGATCGGCCCCGGTCATGCTGGTGACCTCCTCGCCCGCTTGGCGGACGGTTTCCAACTGGCGAAAGATGCCGCCAAGCTTGGTCTGCAATTCCGCTCCAAGTTGGTTGGCACTGTCCATCCAGCCGACAACCGTGCCAGAGGAAAAGAAGATCACGGACGCGATACCGACCGTGGTGATCCCGATCAGCCCGACGGCCGAGACCCAGTGCGGAATTCCGATGCGGGACAGGCCACGCGACAGCGGTGACAGCGTCAGCGCGATCAGGAAGCCCAGCAGGATCGGCAGCAGCAGGTCCTTAGCGAAATAGCAGGTGACGAAGACCGAGATCAGCATAATCACGTTCAGACTGCGACGGATCGCTTCGAGGTGGGTTGCGCGTTTCATCAAGGGCCTGACATGAAAATGGGATGGATGGCACGACACGCCGATGGGAAACGCAAACTCGCAACGCCTGTCCAACGCGGCATCGGGTGACATGTTCCGGGGATTTTGTCGATCGGGCTGCAGCCGTCACGCCGCAGCGCAGCAAAAATCGAGGTCAACACCCCGGCACCTGTGTATCAGTCCCGTGACACTGTCCCGGATACGCGTTAAGACGCCGCGTAACTTCCCAGGATTCGGAGCTACCCCGTGCCAGAAGCGACCTCCCCGCGCACCTGCCCGTCCCTCGTCCGGGACCTGCCAGCCCACCCCTTCGATGCCGACGCCGACAAGTTGCACGAGGAATGCGGCGTCTTCGGCGTCGTCGGCGTGGCCGAGGCGAGCAACTTTCTGGCCCTTGGCCTGCATGCGCTGCAACATCGCGGTCAGGAGGCGGGCGGCATCGTCACCTACGACCCGACCAGCGGATTCAATCAGGCGCGGCGCATGGGCCTCGTGCGGGACAATTTCACCAGCGCGGACATGATGGCGACGTTGCCGGGCGAAATCGGGATCGGCCATGTGCGCTATTCCACCGCCGGTCACAAGGGACAGACGGCGATCCGTGACGTGCAGCCGTTCTTCGGCGAATTCTCGATGGGCGGGGCGGCGATTGCCCATAACGGCAACATCACGAACGCCATCTCCCTGCGGCGCGAATTGATCGAGCGCGGCTCGATCTTTCAATCGTCCAGCGACAGCGAATGCATCATTCACCTGATGGCCCGGTCGATGGGCCGCCACATTCCCGACCGGATGGAAGAGGCGCTGCGCAAGGTCGAAGGCGCATTTTCCGTCGTGGCGATGACCGACAGTGCGTTGATCGGCTGCCGTGACCCGCTGGGCGTGCGCCCGCTGGTGCTGGGCAAACTGGGTGACGGCTGGGTTCTGTCGTCCGAGACCTGCGCGCTGGACATCGTCGGCGCCGATTTCGTCCGCGAGATCGAGCCGGGCGAGATGGTTGTGATCTCTGCCGCCGCCGGCGTGCAGTCGCATTTCCCTTTCCGCAGGGCCAAGTCGCGGTTCTGCATCTTCGAGCATGTCTATTTCAGCCGCCCGGACAGCATCCTCGGCGGCCGGTCCGTCTATGAGACGCGAGAGGCGATCGGTCGGGAACTCGCGAAGGAGGCTCCGGTGGACGCCGACCTCGTCTGTCCCGTGCCTGACAGCGGCACCCCGGCGGCCATCGGCTTTTCGCTGGAATCGGGCATTCCCTACGCGATGGGGATCATCCGCAACCAGTACATGGGCCGGACCTTCATCGAACCGTCCGAGCAGATCCGCAACATGGGCGTGCGGCTGAAGCTGAACGTGAACCGTGCGTTGATTCGCGGCAAGCGTGTGATCCTGGTCGATGACAGCGTGGTGCGCGGCACGACCAGCCAGAAGATCAAGGAAATGATCCTGGAGGCCGGGGCCGCCGAGGTGCACTTCCGCATCGCGTCCCCGCCGACGCAATGGCCCTGTTTCTACGGTGTGGACACGCCGGAGCGCGAGAAGCTGCTGGCCGCAACGATGACCGAGGATGAGATGCGCGAACACCTTGGCGTCGATTCGTTGAAGTTCATCTCGCTTGACGGGCTGTATCGGGCGGTCGGTGTCGCGGCGGGTCGCGATGCGAAATCCCCGCAGTATTGCGACGCCTGTTTCTCGGGCGATTATCCCGTGGCCCCGTCGGACATGATCGAACGCGGCTTTCTGACCAAGACCGCTGCGGAATAGGGCGACGTCACAGGGGGGCCATCCCCCGTCCCTCGGTCTCCTTCGAGATAATTTTGACCTGAGGAATGGTGGAAGCAGGCCATCGCCATCAGCGTATCCGCAGCCGCAAGAAGTGTCGCGGGACCGTCGATACGTCGCCATCATGGGCAGATGTGGCGGTTGTCCAGCGCAAGCGACTCTCCCTCGATTGTGATGACGCGCCGCTGCGGCAGGCAGACAATCGCCGGACATCGAGGCGGATTCCGGCGTCACATTGCAGGCCGCCCAGCCGTGACGCCGCCCCCCTTTCCTTTGCGTGCGGCAGGCCGCATCGGTCGCGCGATCCAAAGGAACGACAGCGACATGACCAACACGCCCGATGTGGGCCGCATGGCCCAAAGCAAGACGCAACTGCAACTCGACACCATCACCGTCATCGGTCTGTTCACCGGACCGCATGGCGGCAGCGCCCTGTTGCGGATGCGGGACGGGGAGATCGTCAAGGTCTCGCCCGGTGACATGGCGGGGCCTCTGACCGTCGTGGCGGTGAACGATGACGCCATTGCCGTGCGCGACCATCGGGGAAAGACCTACCGGATGGCCCTGCCCGCCGCGGCCTGAGGTCTCTTTACAGCGCCCCGGCCTTGCGTCACATAGCGCGCCATGACTGACAGGATCGCCCTCTTCACCGGTGCCTCGCGCGGGTTCGGTGCCGCCATAGCCAAGGCGCTGGCCGCAGACTATCACATCGTTGCCATCGCCCGCACGGTAGGTGCGCTGGAAGAGCTTGACGACGCCGTCAAGGCACGGGGCGGCGCTGCAACGCTGGCCCCGATGGACGTGACCGTCGATGCGGCGATGCAGCAGTTGTGCCGCGGCATCCACGACCGATGGGGCAAGCTGGATCTGTGGGTGCATACGGCAATCCACGCGGCACCCCTGTCGCCTGCAAGCCATATCTCGCCCAAGGATTTCGCGTCATCGATGGACGTGAACGTCACGGCCACGCTGCGGCTGATGTCCTATGTGGCCCCGTTGCTGGGCAAGACCGGGCGCGCCGTGTTCTGCGACGACGCGGTCGCCGGGCAGAAGTTCTTCGGCTCTTACGGGGCGACCAAGGCCGCGCAGATGGCCCTTGTGCGCAGCTGGCAGGCCGAGACGGCGCGCACGGGGCCCACGGTCGTGGTGGTCGCACCCGCGCCGATGCCCACCGCCCTGCGCGCCAGGTTCTACCCCGGAGAGGACCGCAGCGTGCTGGCCACCCCCGAGGCCGAGGCGCTGCGACTGCTGGACGCCATTCGCGGCTGATTCCCCAAAGCCACAGGTGCCGTCAAACCGCCAAGCCCGCTTGTGGCGCACGGCCCCGTCGCCTACCGTGACCAGACCAGACAACCGGGACCTTCATGCGCATTCTGATCACCAATGACGACGGCATCAATGCGCCGGGACTTGTCGTACTGGACGCGCTGGCCCGCGATCTGGCGGGCCCCGGGGGTGAGGTCTGGACCGTTGCCCCCGCGTTCGAGCAATCGGGCGTTGGGCATTGCATCAGCTACGTCCATCCCACGATGATCACCCAATTCGGCGACCGACGCTTTGCCGCTGAAGGCACGCCGGCCGATTGCGTGATGGCGGGCATTTACGACGTGATGAAGGACAACCCGCCAGACCTGATCCTGTCGGGGGTAAACCGAGGCAACAACGCCGCAGAGAACGTGCTTTATTCCGGCACCATCGGTGCCGCGATGGAAGGGGCGTTGCAGGGCGTGCGGTCTATCGCCCTGTCGCAGTTCTATGGTCCGCGCAACGTCATCCTGGACGATCCGTTCGAGGCTGCGGCGACAGGGGCTGAAGTGCTGCGGCGTCTGATGGACGACGCCTTCTGGGACGACGCGGATTATCCGCTGTTCTACAACATCAATTTTCCGCCCGTCCCTGCGGCGGACGTGAAAGGCGCGCGTCTGACCCGCCAGGGTGTGCGGCGAGGCGTGCGGCACCGGGTCGAGGCGCAGATGGCGCCATCGGGACGGCGGTTCCTGTGGGTGCGGGGCGGCGACCAGCAAGTGCGCACGGCCGATGGCACCGACGCGGCGGCCAATCTCGACGACTACATCTCGGTCACGCCGCTGCGCTGCGATCTGACGGCGCATGACGCCTTCGACCGGCTGTCGGACAGGCTCGGGTGACGGACGCGCAGATCAAGATGCAGTTTCTTTATGCCTTGCGCAGCAAGGGTGTCACCGACTCTCGCGTGTTGCACGCGATGGAAAAGATCGATCGCGCGGCCTTTGTGCGGGGGCTGTTCGCGGAACGGGCCTACGAGGACATGCCGCTGCCCATCGCCTGCGGTCAGACCATCAGCCAGCCGTCGGTCGTCGGACTGATGACGCAGGCGCTGGACGTGCAGCCGCGCCACAAGGTCCTCGAGATTGGGACGGGGTCGGGCTATCAGGCCGCGATCCTCAGCCAATTGGCCCGGCGCGTCTATTCCATCGACCGGTTCAAGCGTCTCGTGACCGAGGCGCAGGGCGTGTTCACGACGCTTGGCATCACCAACATCACCGCGTTCACCGCCGACGGCAGTTTTGGTCTGGCGGAACAGGCCCCTTTCGATCGCATCCTGCTGACCGCCGCCGCCGAGGACCCGCCGGGGCCTTTGCTGGCACAGTTGCGCGTCGGCGGCATCATGGTGCTGCCGGTGGGTCAGTCGGATACCGTGCAAAGCCTGATCCGCGTGACCCGGCTTGAAAAGGGCTTCGATTACGAGGAATTGCGCCCGGTGCGGTTTGTCCCCTTGATCGAGGGGATCGGACAGGACTAGAACCTTTGCAACGCCCACGTTAAGGGGCAAAGGCCCCAACGATCGGGCAGGTATGACAGGACCACAGCCATGACGATGACCCCTTCTGCCGGATTGCGCCGCCTTGCGCTGACAGCATCGGCCCTTGCCATTCTGGCCGGTTGTGAAGGGGGGCTACCCGATGTGGACCTGCGCGACCGGGCCGGCGGGTTCAGCACGGCACCTGCCGTGGCCGATCTGCCGGATCGGCCACTACCCGACAACCGCGGCGTCATCTCCTACCCGGGCTATCAGGTCGTCGTCGCACGGCGCGGCGATACGGTCGGCAGCATCGCGTCGCGCCTGTCGCTGGAGACCGCGACATTGGCAAGCTTCAACGGCCTGCCGACCGATGCACCGCTGCGCGAAGGCGAAGTCGTGGCCCTGCCCGGTCGCGTGTCGGAACCGTCCCCCGCCACAGGGGCCGCCACAACCGGGCCGATCCAGCCGATCGACGTCACCAGTATCGCCACGACGGCGCTGGACCGCGCGGCGGCGACACCCAGCGGGGGCCTTGCCCCCCTAAGCCAGTCCGGGGCAGAGCCGATCCGCCACAAGGTCCAGCCCGGTGAGACGGCGTTCACGATCAGCCGTCTTTACAACGTGCCGGTGGACACGCTGGCGTCCTGGAATGGCCTGTCCGGAGATATGACCGTACGTGAAGCGCAATATCTGTTGATACCGCAGAACGACCAGCCTGCCGACCCGACCGGCGGCCCGCTTGTGGCACCGGGCCTGGGCAGCGTTTCGCCTGTTCCGCCGTCGGCGGCGGCACCCTTGCCCACCGTGTCACCCGTGAAACCGACGGACCCGATCGTGGCACCGCCAGCGCCCTCCTTGGGTGAAGCACCGGCAGCCACGGTCGCCGCGGCACCGCCTGCTGCGGTGCCGGCCCCCGCACCGGCCCCGGCCCCGGCGACCCCGGCACCGAGCAGCGATGCGCAGTTCGTGCGGCCGGTGGCCGGCAGCATCATTCGCGACTACGCCCCCGGCCGCAATGAAGGCATCGACATCGCGGCCAGTGCCGGAACCGCCGTGAAGGCCGCCGACAGCGGCACGGTGGCGGCGGTGACGACCGACACCAGCGGCACCGCAATTGTCGTCGTGAAGCACGCGGGCAATCTGCTGACGGTCTACACGAACCTCGAAGGGCTCAGCGTGGCCAAGGGCGACAGCGTGTCGCGCGGCGGCACGCTGGGCAAGGTGAAGTCCGGCGATCCGAGCTTCGTCCATTTCGAGGTGCGGCGCGGGCTGGAATCGGTCGACCCGAACGATTTCCTGTAGGGCGGAAACGTTCGATCCCGCCCGGGGCGGGATGCCTCCGGCGGGAGTTTATCTGGCCAGATGAATGCGGATCAGCGCAGGTTCACGCCGCGGCGACCTGCGAGGTCCGTGAAGTACTGCCAGGCGACACGGCCCGACCGACTGCCGCGGGTGGCCTGCCATTCGATCGCCTCGGCCCGCAGGGTGGCATCGTCGATGGCGACGCCGTGGGCATCGACATAGCCCCGGATCATTGCGAGATATTGGTCCTGATCGCAGGGATGGAAGCCGAGCCAGAGGCCGAAACGATCCGACAGGCTGACCTTTTCCTCGACCGCTTCACCGGGTGTGATAGCGGTGGAGCGTTCGTTTTCGATCATGTCGCGGGGCATCAGGTGGCGACGGTTGGACGTGGCATAAAGGACGACATTGTCGGGCCGGCCTTCGATCCCGCCATCGAGCACGGCCTTCAGCGACTTGTAGTGGCTGTCGTCGTGGCTGAACGACAGATCGTCGCAGAACAGGATGAACCGCTGGTCGGCGTCACGCAGCAGGTGCAGCAGGCGGCCGATGCTGGGCAGGTCCTCGCGCTGGATCTCGATCAGTTTCAGGCCGGTGTGGTTCGTATGAAGTTTGCCATGGATCGCCTTGACGAGGCTGGATTTTCCCATGCCCCGCGCGCCCCAGAGCAGCGCGTTGTTGGCGGGCAGGCCACGGGCAAAGCGTTCGGTATTGGCGAAGAGCGTGTCGCGGGACCGGTCGATGCCGACGAGCAGGTCGACATCGACGCGGGAGACGCGGAACACAGGCTCCAGCCGGTCCGGGTCGGCTTGCCAGACAAAGGCCCCCGCCGCGTCAAAGTCAGGCGGGGTCGCCGGGCCGGGCCGCAGCCGTTCCAGCGCCGTGGCGATCCGTTCAAGCGGATCGGTCAAGGCTTGTCGTCCTCGTCGACCGGATTCAGCGGATTGCCGTATTCGTCCTCATCCTCGCTAACGACACCATCGGCGCGCAGTTTTGCAAGGCGAATGCGTTCGATCCGGGCGACAAGCTGGATGGATACCTCATACAGGCCGTAGACCACTGAAAACAGGATCATCTGGCTGACGACATCGGGCGGCGTGGCAATGGCGGCCAGGATCAGGATGCCGACCATCGCGTATTTGCGCGTGTTCCGCAGGCCGGCGGCACTGACCAGACCGGCCTTGCCCATCAGAGTCAGCAGGACGGGCAGCTGGAAACAAAGACCGAAGGCCACGATGAACTTGATCGTCAGATTGAGGTAGGCCTTGGCAGAGCCCTGGAACAGCAGACCAGCGGCCTGTGTCGCGCTTTCGGGGCCGTCGGTGAGGGTCCCGCCCTGCTGGAAGCCGAGGAAGAAGTTGAAGGCCAGCGGCGTGATCACGTAGTAGGCGAAGGCCGCCCCCAGAAAGAACATGAAGGGCGAAGCCACGAGGAACGGCAGGAACGCGCCCTTTTCGGCTTTGTAGAGGCCCGGTGCCACGAAGCGCCACATCTGGTAGCCGATGAAGGGGAACGACAGGCAAAGCCCGCCCAGAAGCGAGATCTGGATCGCGACAAAGAAGCCCTCTTCCAGAGCGATGAATATCAGGCCGCAATCCTGGCCCTCGGCGTCGAGTGCCGTGCACAGAGGCCGGGTCAGGAAGTCGAAGATCGGGTTCCAGACGGTAAAGCAGATGATCATGCCGACGATGAAGGCCAGCAGCGACTTGATCAGGCGCGAGCGGAGTTCTGTCAGGTGTTCCAGCAGCGGTGCCGCGCTGTCGTCGAGATCGTCAGCGGCGCTCATGCATCACCTGCGGGGGCTTTTTTTGCACGCGGTTTCGCGGGCTTGGGCGTGGCGGTCGCGGTTCTGGCGCGGGACTTTGGTGCGGCAACGGATGCCTTGGGTGCGGCAACAGCGGCCTCGGGTCCATCAACGGCTGCGTCGGCTGCCGGAGGTGCGCTGGCAACTGTTTCGGCGTCAGGTTCTTCGGACCGTTCGGCGGCATCGGCGGCGGCCAGTTCGCGGGCGCGGCGCTCTTCGGCGACGCGGGCGGTGGCAGCGGCGATCTTGTCCTTCGCAACCTGCCGTTCCTCTGACAGCTTTGCGGTCTCGGACCCCGGCTTGTGGGTCATGCCGACCGATTGCTTGATCTTGTCGGTGCCGAATTTTGCCGGGTTGGCGGCGGCCTTGATGGACTTGCTGATGTCCTTGACGCCGCTGTCGTCGGCGGCGGATTCCATGGCACGCTGGAATTCGGACGCCATCTGGCGGGCCTTGCCCGTCATGCGGCCCAGCTCCCGGAACATGTTCGGCAGGTCCTTTGGCCCGATCACGATCAGGGCCACGATCCCGATCAGGATCATCTCGCTCCAGCCTAGGCCGAACATGGCGCTACCCTCTGGTCAGGCTCAGACTTTGTCTTTTTTTGCGTCGGGCGTCACGTCGCGCGCGTCGGCAAAGCTGTCGTCCAGTTCTTTCTTGCTGTCGTCGACGCCGCGCTTGAAGGCGGTGATGCCCTTGCCGACTTCACCCATCAGGCTGGAAATCTTGCCGCGGCCGAACAGGACCAACACGACGACGGCGATCAGCAGAAGGCCGGGAAGGCCGATATTGTTGAGCATTTCAATCTCTCCTAGGCGGGGCCCGACATATGGGATGCAGGCGGTTCAGGCCGTTCAGACATAGTCGGGGCGGGACCGGTTGAAAAGCGGCAAACGGTCAAATGGGCGTGCGAAGCGTCAGGTTCGGCGAGAATTGTCCAGATAGCCGGCCGGCATCATGTTTACCATCCCACCGCCTTGCGCAGCATGTTCAGTGCGACAAGCACGAGGAACACGCCGAACACGCGTTTCAGCCGCGTGGCGTCGGTCCTGTGGGCCAGCGCGGCCCCCCAGGGGGCGGTGATCAGCGTCATCGCGACGACAAGGCCGAAGGCCACGAGGTTGACCGATCCGATGGTCAGCGGCGGGGCCACGGCGATCTGCTTGAACAGCAGAACGATCACCGACGGCACGGCGATCAGTACGCCGAAACCCGCTGCCGTCGCCACGGCGCGGTGAATCGGCGTGTTGTACAGGCTCATCACCGGGACGCCGAAGCTGCCGCCACCGATGCCCATCAGCACCGACAGAAACCCCAGCAGCGGCGACAGAGCCGCCCGTGCCCAGCCGCGCGGCATCGCCTGCGCGACGCGCCAGTGGTTGCGCCCGAACGTCATGTAGAGGCCGACGACAATAGCCAGACCACCGAAGATCAGTTGCAGCGACAGCGTCCGCAGGCTGGACACCAGGAACACGCCGAGGATCGCACCGACGACGATGCCCGGTGCCCACGTCCGCAACACGTCCCAGTCCACCGAACCCTTCTTGTGATGCGCATTCAGCGACCGCAGGCTGGTCACGATGATCGTGGCGAGCGACGTCGCAAGGCACATCTGCATCAGTTGCGGGCTATCGAATCCCAGCGCGCTGAAGGCATAGAAGAATGCCGGCACGAGGACGATGCCTCCGCCGACCCCCAACAGGCCGGCCAGCACACCGGCAAAGGCCCCGATGACAAGCAGCAGCAACCCCATCTCGATCAACAGCGTGGTATTTTCCAACTCGTTCCCCTTCAGGCGGCCATGACCGTGACATGGCCCAGCGCCTCTAGCACCGTGGTGGTGCCCGCGCCATCCTTATGCGCGTGCTCCGACAGGTGCCTGCGCCACATGCGCGCGCCGGGGCGGCCCTGGAACAGACCCAGCATGTGCCGCGTCACCTGCCCCAGACGCCCGCCCGCCGCGACATGTGCGTCGATATAGGGCAGCATCGCATGGACGACGGCCACCGCATCGCCGGGCGTGCCGTCACCAAAAATGCGCGCGTCCGCATCCAGCAGGATCGCAGAGGGGTCGTGGTAGGCTGCGCGCCCGATCATCACGCCGTCAAGGCCCGCATCAAGGTGCGCCTGCACCTGGTCGAGGTCCGCGATCCCGCCATTGATCGACAGATGCAGATGCGGGAACCGTGCCTTCATCGCATGCACGAGGTCATGCTCCAGCGGAGGAATGTCGCGGTTTTCCTTCGGGCTGAGGCCCTGCAGCCACGCCTTGCGCGCGTGGATCGTAAACCGCGTCACGCCGGCGGCACTGACGCGGGTCAGGAAATCCGGCAGCACCGTCGCGGGGTCCTGATCGTCGACGCCGATGCGGCACTTTACCGTCACCGGGACTTGCGAGGCGGCCATCATCGCAGCGACGCCATCGGCGACAAGGTCGGCTTCCGCCATCAGGATCGCGCCGAACCGACCCGACTGCACCCGGTCGGAAGGGCAACCGCAGTTCAAGTTGACCTCGTCATAGCCCATGTCCGCGGCAATCCGCGTCGCCTGCTCCAGCAGGGCCGGGTCCGACCCGCCCAGTTGCAACGCCACGGGATGTTCATCCTGCCCGTAGGCCAGCAGCCGCGCGGTGTCGCCATGCACGACGGCCGCAGCTGTCACCATTTCGGTATATAGCAGGGCATGGCGCGACATCAGCCGGTGAAAGTGCCGGCAATGCCGGTCCGTCCAGTCCATCATAGGGGCGACGGACAGGCGGGAAGCGTCTGAAAGTGGCAGGGGTGTTGAGGTCATTGCTCTTGCGCGATGGTCCGCGGTCACGAATTGGGGTGGGTGCCGCAAATGCCGCACCTGAAGAGCCGCCTTCTAGCACCGCCGGACCGGGACGTCACGTGCGTGATGCGATCGTTGTTTTCAGGAGAGGCGCGACCGGGACGCCTCTCGTGCTGGCGTGCAGGAATTGGTCAGCCCGCAAGGGGGCTGACCAATCCGCGCCGTCCTCAGAACGGGCTGTCGGGATAGTAGAACTGTTCTGCGTTGTCCTGCGTGACCAGCACCGACCCGATGGTGAACGTGCCGGACACCGGCGCGGTCGAGGTCAGGCCGACGGCCGTCAGCTCGATTGCGGTGGCGATCATTGACGGCGGATAGGTGACATCCGCCGGGATCATGGTGTCGCCGTCCATCACGCGCTTGATCATCTCCTTCATGCCGGCGCCGCCGAGGACGAATTTCACGTCGTCACGGCCCGCCGCCTCGATCGCCGCAAGCACGCCGACGGCCATGTCGTCGTCCGATGCCCAGACCGCGTCGATCTGGTCGTACTTCGACAGGAAGTCCTGCATCACGTTGAAGCTTTCATCGCGGTTCCAGTTGCCGTGTTCCATGCCGACGATCTCGATCCCGGAGTCCGCGATGGCGGCTTGGAAGCCTTCGACGCGTTCGTTGTCGATGGTGGTCGGGATACCGCGCAGCACGACAATCTTGCCGCCGTCGGGCATCTGGGACGCCATGTATTCACCGGACACCGTGCCGAATCCCGTGTTGTCGCCCGCGACATAAAGATCCTCGATCCCCGGCACCGAAAGACCGCGGTCCACGACCGTGACCCAGACGCCGCTATCGGCGACCGACTGCACCGGCGGGGTCAGCGGATCGGATTCGAACGGCAGCACGACCAGCGCGCTGATGTTGCGGGTCGCGACCATGTCCTCGATGTCGTTGACCTGGGTGCCCGCATCGGACGCGGTCGCCAGCACGAAGTCGAGGTCGGGATAGACCTCCTCGAGCCGGTTGATCGCCTCTTGCGCGTGAAAGTTCATGCCGCCGGCCCAGCCGTGGGTGGCCGCCGGGATCGACACGCCGATCACCTTGGCATCCTGCGCTGCGGCGGCCGTGCCGATGACGACGGCGGCGGTCCCGGCCAGGATCGTTTTCAAGTAAGACATTCGTTCTCCTCCCAAAGTGGCAAAGTTGTCAGCCCTTTGCCTTGGCTTCTCGCTGCAGGATCACAGCCAGTACGATGATGACCCCCTGGATCGCGCCGTTCAGATAGGGCGAGACGAGGTCGGTCAGATTCAGGATATTGTCGATCAGGCTCAGGATCAGGACGCCGATCACGGTGCCCCAGACCCGGCCGAAGCCGCCTTTCAACACGGTGCCACCGATGATGACGGCGGCAATCGCCTCCAGCTCCCATAGCACACCCGTCGATGCAGAGGCAGAGCCAAGGCGCGGCACATACATGATCGTCGCCACGCCGACCAGAAGGCCGAGCATGACGTAGGTCATCATGCGCGTGCGGTTGACGTTGACGTTGGAATAATGCGCGACGTGTTCGTTCGATCCGGTCGCGGCGCAATGGCGGCCAAAGCGGGCCTTGCTCATCAAAATCTCGCCCAGGATCACCACGACGGCAAAGACGATGATCGGCCAGGCGACGCCCAGCACGCCATCGAAATAGACGGGGCGGTAGAAGGTCCGCAGGTCGAAATCGAGCGACAGCGTGCCACCGTTCGCGAGCCATGTGACGAGGCTGCGGTAGATGCCCATGGTCCCCAGCGTGACGATGAATGCCTCGATCCCCAGCGTGGTGATCAGGAACCCGTTCAGCATCCCTGCGACCACCCCGGCCAGCAGCGCGACGCACATGCCCAGCAGGACGATCGGCACGCCGACACCCAGCGTCGGTAGCGCCGCGTTCATCACCAGGATCATCAACCCCGCAATGAAGGCCGCCATCGAGCCCACCGAGAGGTCCAGTCCGCCCGCCGTGATGACGAAGGTCATGCCGACAGCGATGATCCCGATGAAGGCGGACCGCGACAGCACGTTGTTGATGTTGCCCGAACTCAGGAAATTGCTGTTCATGGCCGCACCGATCGCGATGAGGATGACCAGCGCGAGGATCGGGCCAAGCACGCTCATCGACGGGATGGCGCGGCGGCGGCGCGGTGGGTTTGCGGTTTCGGCAGCCATCAGGCGGCCCTTTCGTTCGGGTCAGTGCCGACGCCCATGGCGTGGCGCACGATTGCGTCTTCGGTGATGCCGTCGGCGTCCAGCACACCCGCGATGCGGCCCTGCCGCATGACCAGCACCCGGTCCGACAGGCCGATGATTTCCTGCATCTCGGACGAGACGACGACGATGGCCCGGCCTTCGGCGGCCAGCGCGCGCAGAAAGCTGTAGATCTGCTGCTTGGTGCCGATATCGATGCCACGGGTCGGCTCGTCGATGATCAGGATGCGGGGGTCGGACTGCATGATCTTGGCCAACAGCAACTTTTGCTGATTGCCGCCCGACAGGTTGCCGACCAGCACGTCGCCGTGGCCGGCGCGGATGTCAAAGTCCTTGACCGCCTGCGCCAGCGCCGTGTCCTCGGCCTTGCGGTCGATCAGGATGCGACCAAAGCGGGCCAGCGACTGCAAGGTCAGGTTGACGCGCATCCCCTTGTCCAGCAGCAGGCCGCGCAGCTTGCGGTCCTCTGTCATGTAGCACAGGCCATGCGCCAGTGCGTCTGCCGTACTGCGGATCGTGACGGGCTTGCCTTCGATTTCGAGGGCAGAGACCGTTGCGAGACGCAGGCCGCACAGCCCTTCCATCGCCTCGGTCCGTCCGGACCCGATCAGCCCGGCGATGCCGAGGATTTCGCCGTGGCGCAGCGTGAAACCGATATCATGCGCGCGGCCCGGCACCGTCAGGCCTGCGACCCGCAGGGCAACGCTGCCGTCGGTTGGCAGGTCCGGCTTTGGCGGATACAGCGCCGAGACGTCGCGGCCGACCATCGCGGTCGCCATGTCATCCTCGGTCATCGCAGCGACCCGGTCGGTGCGCACGACAGCTCCGTCACGCATCACGGTCACGCGGTCGGCAATCGATGCCACCTCGCCCAGTTTGTGCGAAGTAAAGAGGATCGCGGTCCCGGCGGCACGCAGGGCGCGGACCTGCTCGAACAGCACCTCGACCTCTGACCCGGTCAGGACGGCGGTGGGTTCGTCCATGATCAGGATGCGGGCGTCGCGGCTGAGCGCCTTGGCGATCTCGACCATCTGCTTGTCCGAATTGGATAGTCGCGACACCGGCGTGTCGGGGTCAACGTTGCATTTCAGCCGCGCAAGGTACTGGCGAGACAGGTCGCGCATCCGCGCCTTGTCCAGCAGCGGGCCACGCCGCAATTCCCGGCCGAGGAAGATGTTCTGTTCGACCGTCAACTGTTCGGCCAGATTGAATTCCTGATGGATCAGGACGATTCCCGCATCCTCTCCGTCGTGGAGGGACCCAAAGTGCACGTCCTTGCCATCCAGCACGATCCGCCCCGACGTCGCGGGCTGGTAGCCGGCGAGGATCTTCATCGTCGTGGACTTGCCGGCCCCGTTCTCGCCGATCAGGGCCAGCACTTCGCCGCTGCGCAGTTCCACGTCGATGCCGGTCAGCACCTCGACGGGACCAAAGCTCTTGTGGACGTCGCGCAGGGCAAGAACAGGCGCATCGGTCATGCGGCGGACCCCTTCATCAGGCCCGGAACGGCAGCGTCGGGCAGGTTTTCGCGAATGTAGATCGCGGGCACGATCTGCCTTGCGGTCTGCAACGGTTGCCGGTCCGCCAGACAGCGCAACAGGGCGAGCGTCTGGGTGACCTCCTCTTCCGGGCGCTGGTCGATGACGATGTCGATCAGCCCGCCTTCCAGTCCGTCGCGGGTGTGCGGCAGCAGTTCATGCAGGACGACGCAGGGGCGGGGCCGGTCGGCGGGCAGGTCCGCGATCACGCGGATCAGCCCTGCGTTGCCAGCGCCCGCACTGTAGATCGCGGCGATGTCGGGGTCCGCCAGAAGGGCGGCACGCACCTCCGTTTCCACGATGTCGTGGCGGTCGCGGCCTTCGATCAGCGGTGCGGTCTCGCGGTGCGACAACGCCAGCGTGCCGCACAGCCCCGCCAGCCGTTCCGCATGGTCGCGGGCGGCCAGAGAGCCTACGACCGGCAGCACCCGACCGGGTGCGCCGCCCAGCATGAGGGTGATCAGACCCGCGGCGGTGCGCCCGGCGGTCACGTTGTCGATTCCGACGTAGGCATCGCGCGCCGAACCCGGCATGTCGGACACCATCGTCAGCACCGCGACACCCTTGGCGCGCAGCGCCGCGATCGCAGCCGGCGGGTCGGCGTCGCCGGTCCCCACAAAGGCCACGCCGTCGATCTCCGTGTCGGAAAGCGCCGTCAGGCACCGGTCCAGCGCATCGGCATCGAAGGCCGCAATGCGCGAGATGCGGATGTCCACCCGGTCGCTGCCGGCACCCGGACCGACTGCACCCACGATGGCGCAGACCCGGTCGAAGAACGAATTGGTGCCTTCCGGGATGACGAAACAATAGCGATAGGTGCGTCGCTGCGCCAGATTGGCCGCCGCGACATTGCGCCGATAGCCAAGGTCAGACACGGCCTGCAACACGGACGAGCGGACCTTTTCGGTGACCTTGCCGCGCGCATTCATCACGCGGTCCACGGTCGCGTAGCTGACGCCGGCCAAAGCGGCGACATCCCCCAGGGTTGGTGCGCGTTTCAAGATCAGAAGTCCTCCGCTCCCCAAAGGATCATCACCGCGCGCGGGGGTCAATTGATTTCTGATAGACGTCTATCAAACTTGTCCGGATGCGCCGGATCAGGCAGCCACCACCATCGACAGGGCGCGTTCCAGCCGCGCGATGTGCGGGGCCAGATCGCGGGCACGCAGGCGATCTTGCGGTGCCACCTGCAAGGGCCAGGGCTCCAATGTGCCGCGCCGCGCGGCCTCGATCAGGTGACGGGCGGGGGGTAAGGCATCGTCGATCAGATAATCGGTGCGGTCCGCGCGCGCCCGCAGCGCCGCGGCCATGCCGTCCCGCGCCCGCCCGTCCAGCCGGCAGGACGCCGTCACCCGCACGTCGCCGGCATGCAGCACGGCGTGGCCGCCCGCCTTGAGCCTGCGCACCAGATCGCGATCCTCGCCGGTTGCAAGCTCTGCAAAGCCGCCCACGGCCTTGCATGCGGCGACGGTCATGGCGAGGCTCGCCCCCGCCGCATCACCGTGATCGCCGGCCAGCCACCGGGGTCCGCAGCGCGACCGGCGGTAGAAGTCCAGCACGAGCCTCGCATAGCGACCCTCCATCTCGGCCGGAGTCACGTCGATGCCGTCGAGGACCGAGAGTTCGTCTGCGATGGGCAGGACGCGCCCGCTGACCGCGGCATGGGACTTCAGGTGGTGGCGGTTGCGGGCGATCCAGTCGGGGGCCGCCACGCCGTCCGCATCCGTGCACAGCAACGAAGCGGCCCGCGGGTAGGTGGTCATGGCCTGCGCGCATCCCAGACGCCGCGCCGTGCCGACACCCGCACCGGGCGGCAGGCTGGCTTGAAGCACCTGCAGGTTCAAACCGAGGCCGCGGGCCGCGTTCGATGCGACCGCCTCTGTCCCATCATCGCAGTTGTTAGCGACCACCAGGACGGCCACCGTTGGTCCGGCCTGTCGGGCCAGCGCCGCAAGACAGGTGCCGATCCGCGCCGCCTCGTTGCGGGCGGGGACGATCACGACGGTCCGGACAGGGTCAAGGGCCATCACGTTGCAGCCGCCCCGATGACACCGGCGTCGATGCGGTACCCCCCTGCCCCGACCACGGGCCGCAGGTGCAGATCGGCACCGGCGGCAGCCTGAAAGGCGGCCAGCGCATCGGTCCCCTGAAGGTCCTGCGCCGTGTCGCCCAAATAGCTGACGCAGATCACTTCTGCCCCCGGTGCCTGTGCGATCAGGTCGCTTGCCAGCAGCGCGATCGCGTCGGGCGTCAGGAAATAGAGCACCTCGGACAGGATGATCAAATCGGGACGCTCCAGCGGCAGTCGACAGGGATAGACACCTTGCACAAAGGTCGCCTGCGGCACCCGGAGCCTTGCGGCGGCAACGGCCCGCCCGACCGCGTCGAGACCGGTGTAGCGGTCGCAAAGCGGCGAAAGATGCGCCGCCAGCGCCCCGTTGCCGCAACCGATCTCCAGTGCTTCGCGGTAGTGATCGCGACGCAGGGCGCCGCGCGTGGCACGGAACTTGGCCTGCTCGTAGGGGCTGGTCGCAAAGTTCCAAGGATCGTCCGTCTGGGCGTAAAGCGCATGCAGATGGTCAAGAACGGTCGACATCAGGCCGCCTTCCAGAAGATTTCGGGCTGGGTGGTGAAGGCGTCGATCATGGCCGGCGGCAGGCTGAAGCCCTGAGGATCATCCTCGACGACAAGGCCGCGCTGGGTCCGGTGTGCTGCGATGGCGAGGCCTTTACGGACGCGCCATGCCGCAGAGTCGAGGGCCACCGGTTGGCGATCCGCCACCCGGTCGAGGAAGTGCGGATCGTCGAAGCGGCTCCAGACCGGATAGCTGAACAGGGTCAGGTCAGGCAAAGCCCGCACGACCTGCTGCGCGATGCGGGCGGTGGTGCGATGATCCTCGTGGTGATCCTCGGGTGCGGGGGCGAACAGGTGGCGTGCACCGCGGGCGCGGCAGACCGCGACGATGTCGGCCACGATCCGGTCCGGGTCGCGGGTGCCAAGCCAACCGTCTGGATGACCCAGCCAGGTCATGTCAGTCGGCATGCCGCCCAGCCGCACGATGGCGTGCGACAATTCCTGCCAGCGCATCGCGGCCAAGCGGCCGGCAGGCCAGTCGACCGACCCCGGGTGCGATCCGCCACCGTCTGTCATGCAGATCACATGCGCGCCATGCGTATCGAAGGCATGGGCCAGCAAGGCCCCGCAGCCAAGGCTTTCATCGTCCGGGTGCGGGGCCAGAACGACGATCGGGGCCTGGCCGGTCAGGGCCTGCGCTGATATGCGTGGCAGCTCTGTCGTCAGATGAAGTCCCACAGCTTGCCCTCCGCGTTGAACATCGCCTCTCCCACGCGGGTCTGGAACGCGTCCCGCGCCGCCTGCCGCAGATAGACCGCAAGATCTCGCGCCTTGCGCCCGGTAACGGAATCTTCCGCGAAATGCGCCAGTCCGACCGACTGCTCGACCGCACGGATCGCATCGAGCGCGACCTCCTCCGTCGCAAGGCGGGCTGCGGCGGACAGGATCGGGGACCGTTGCGCGGCATCGGTCGTGCCGGGGGCTGCCGCCTCGGCCGCGCGGACGACGAGGGCCGATGCCGCAAGAGCCGCTATGCCTGTCCCGGACAAGCGCGCCATCTGCGCCGGCGCGGCCAGCCGGTCGCGCGCCCGCAGACCGCTTGCGGCGGCCTCCAGCAGCCCAAGTGCGGCACCCACCTGCAAGGCCGCGATGCGCCAGACGCCGCCGACGAAATGCGGTTCCGTGACGTAGGCACCCGGATCGCCCAGCCACAGCACGTCCTGCATCGCAATGCCGCCGCAGTCGAACCGCCCCGATACGGTGGAGCGCATGCCGGACATCCGCCATGTCGCGGGATCGGCGCGGGACGCATCGGACACGTCGATCAGCCCAAGCCGCACGTCGGGGCCGGACGACACGGTGACGACCGCATGGGTGACGGTCCCGAGGCCGGAGGCAAAGACCTTGTGCCCCGCAAGCGCGCCATCCGGCCCCGGCACCACCGGGTCCGACCCGTCGGCACCCCAGACCCCAAGGATCGCGCCGTCGCGGGACAGGCGCTGCACGTGCCGCGCCGCCTGCGGGTCGCCATGAACGCGCGCCAGATAAAGCGCGTTCATGTGCCCTTCCCACAGGCGACCGACCGGCAGGTTGGCGGCCCCGACGCGCTTGAGGCGCGCAGCGGTCCTTGCGGGATTTGCAGCGCCGTCGTCATCAAGCCAGCCCGCGTCGCGCAGGATTGTCATGGCC